>CAYNUX010000327.1:0-5002 GCA_964400115.1 uncultured Cytophagia bacterium | reverse complement strand
GGCCGGATTTTTGACCAACTTGCTGCACAAAGACGGTTTGGCGGTTTCTTTTCAACGTCCCCCCATAACATACGTAGAGGATAATGTGTTTTCCCAAGAACTGCCGGATATGCAATTCTCTCCGGGCGAACCTTTATTTGTGTCAACCGAGCAAGTTCAGGCGCTTTTGCAATCCGGTCAAGCAATCGCCCTGGATGCCCGCTCAAAAGAAGACTATTTGCAAGGACATCTGCCGCAGGCACGCCATCTTTCGTATGAACATTTTTATGAATATATGGATCTTGTCGAAGAACTGAACAAGGAAACCTGGCTCATCACCTACTGTGGAGGGCCTCCCTGCGACCTGGGAGAATTACTTGGAATCGAGCTGGCAGGGCTGGGATTTCGTGTGGCCATATATCCTAAAGGTCTCGATGCCTGGAAAGATGCCGGTCTCCCTGTCGAAACGGGCTCAGGAGGTCAATCATGAAAATGAATGCACAGACTTTACTCTTTTGGCTGGCAAGATTGATCCTCGCTGCGATTTTTATCTATGCCGGAGTGATCAAAATTGTTGATCCACGGGGCTTTGCTTCCAATATCGACAATTATCAGATGTTGCCATACATAATGGTCGCTCTTGTGGCCATCATTCTGCCATGGATCGAAGTCCTGGCCGGACTTGCCCTTCTTCTCGGCAAATGGATGCGCGGTAGTGCAATGCTATTGATGATCCTCAATGCAGTGTTTATCATCGCTATCGCGTCGGCTTTGGCAAGAGGACTGGATATTGACTGTGGATGCTTTACAACCTCTGACACCGGCACCCAGATTGGAATCCGCAAAATCATCGAAGATTTATTGTTACTTGTTATGGCAGGATATATTTGGATCAGAACAAAAATTATCGAATAAGATGCTGACCCTGTTTTTCAGTGTCCCAGAGTGGACTTGCGACTTGGTCGTGCCGTGAGCATTATCAGTTTTTAGCAAGAGAGACAAATACTAGAGCTTTAATAAATGCCTCCGGTTTTCCTGTTCTGTTCGGATTAAACGGAACATTTGTCCATAAACAAGAAAGTTGTTATATTGACAGATCGAATATCGGATTAATCAAGACCGCATATTTGTTTGATACCAGGGATAAAAAACTTTTCAAACAAGGAAAAAATTGAATTCCGATTCCAGAATAAATTTGACCGGCATGACGCAGAAAGAGCTGGAAACGTTTGCCGAATCCATTGATGAAAAGCGATTTCGAGGCAAACAGCTTTTTCATTGGATCTATCAGAGCAAACTGAATGACTTTGAACCCATGACCAATATCGCAAAATCTTTGCGAATAAAACTATCAAAAACAGCCGCACTAGGTCATTTGGTCCTGCAAAAACGTTCTGTTTCCTCTTCCGGTTCAATTAAATATCTTTTTCGTCTCGCCGACGGTCACTTTATAGAAAGCGTCTATATCCCTGAAGACGACCGCCATACCTTGTGCGTCTCGTCTCAAGTCGGCTGTGCCCTCATGTGCGCATTTTGTGCGACCGGGAAAATGGGGTTTCGTCGCAACCTGTCAGCCGGAGAAATCGTTGATCAGGTACTCTATGTCGAGCGCAATATCGGACGGGAATTGACCAACGTTGTTTTTATGGGCATGGGTGAACCCCTGAAAAATTACGACGCGGTCGTCAAAGCGGCAAAACTGATGAGTCATCCGGATGGTATTGCCATCGGCACCCGACATATCGTGATCTCGACAGCTGGCATTATACCAGAGATTTATCGTTTTGCTGATGACGGCCACAAATTCAAACTCGCGATCTCTTTACATTCGGCGATAAATGAAAAACGCCAACAGGTAATGCCTATAAGTCAAAAGTATCATGTTCAGGCGCTCGTGCAAGCCATACACTATTATATCAACAAAAGCGGCCGCCGACCTACCATAGAGGTTGTCCTTTTGAAAAATGTCAATGACGGATATGATGATGCTATGGCATTAAAAAAGATGGTCGAGAACATGCCTTGTAAAATCAATCTCATCCCCTACAACCCGACCGTTGAAGATTTTCAGAGACCGAACCCACAACAGGTAGATCGATTTGCTCAATGGCTATTACCTTGCAAGGCTCCGATTTCCGTTCGATGGAGCAAAGGTGATGATATCGATGCCGCTTGTGGTCAACTGGCCACCTCAGAACTCGAAAAAGAGTTGTCTGCATCGTTTTGATTTCAAACCAGAGGCATAATCATGATTTCAAAACTTTACCACCAACCTATTATCGGTGTTATGGGCGGTACACAGGTCGACAAAGAAACTCGACAAGCAGCTTATCAGCTGGGTCAAATGATTGCCGATAAGGGCTGGATTCTTCTTAACGGTGGCCGTGATGCCGGGGTTATGCGAGCTTCTGCTCAGGGCGCCAAAGAACGCGGAGGCATCACGGTCGGCATTCTTCCTCAGGCTGATCGCCATCAGGCCAATCCCTTTATCGACATTGCCCTGGCCACGAATATGGCCGATGCAAGGAACCTGATCAATGTCTTGAGCAGCGATGTAGTGGTGGCATGCAACGGATCTGCAGGAACGTTATCTGAAATTGCCCTGGCCTTGAAAAACAACAAGCCTGTTGTGACCCTGGGATTCAAAGCTGCAGAACATCTGGGTGAATTTGCCCAGCCCGGATTGTTTCGCATCGCCTCCACTCCTGAACAGGCTATATTGTATATCGAAAAATATTTACACGATGTTCTTTACTAACACTTTTCTCCCTCTTGCACACATTAAATATTAATTCTTTGTCTTTTCAGGAGACAAAAACTCATTGACTTTGAGCTTTTTTTCACTTAGAATATAGAGCATTTCATTTTCAAATCGGATGGGTCTCAATCGAAAATCCGGCTTTTTACGCATGCACTGAGCGAAAAGGAGAAACATGCAACGCTTGATCGGTATTCGCCGGGAAGACAAAAACATTTGGGAACGTCGCGTTCCCCTGGTTCCCGAACACGTTCATCTATTATCAGCGGAATACAATGTAAAAACCCGTTTACAACCGTTTATCGATCGTGCATTTCAGGACAAAGAGTATGTAATAGCAGGGGCCCAAGTCGACAACGATCTGTCTCCTTGCGAAATGATCCTTGCCGTTAAAGAAATCCCAACGCACCTTTTGTTACCTGAAAAGACTTTTTGTTTTTTTTCACACACTATCAAGGGACAGCGTCAAAACATGCCCATGCTACAGCAGCTGCTCGATCTTAAATGTAATCTGATCGATTATGAATGCATTAAAGGGCCGGATAATAAACGTCTGGTCTTTTTTGGGCGTTTTGCCGGTTTGGCAGGTATGATCGATGCACTCCATGGCGTTGGTCAACGATTGGCTGCCCTCGATGTGGACTCGCCGTTTTTAACGATCAAACAGGCTTTGGAATATCAGGATCTCGATGAGGCTTTTGAAGATGTGCATCGGTTGGGCCAGGCAATCAAAAAACATGGTTTGCCTCCCAGCCTGACTCCTTTTGTCATTGGTATTGCTGGCTATGGTCAGGTCAGCAAAGGAGCCCAGGAGGTACTGGAACAACTCCCCATTGTGAATGTATCACCGCAGGATCTTTTCAGACTCGATGCAACTGTACCGTTTTATAAAGTCATTTTCAGCGAACAGGATATGGTGGAACCGATCGATCCTGAATTTCATTTCGCTTTGCGAAATTATTATGTTCATCCGCAATATTATCGATCAAAATTCGACCAATATATCGATCACCTAACCGTTTTGGTCAACGCAATATACTGGGATGAACGTTACCCAAGACTGGTTACCAAGGCAAGTCTAAAACAACGTTATAAAAAAACCAGCAAACAAAAACTATTGCTTATCACCGATATAAGCTGTGATATCAACGGCGCCGTAGAAATCACGGAAAAGACCACGGATCCGGAAAATCCATCCTATATTTACAATCCCCTTACCGATCAGGTTCAGTATGGATTCAGAGGCCCGGGAATTGCAAATATCGCTATCGATAATTTGCCCGCTGAATTACCGCGAGATTCATCGCAAGCGTTCAGCAGTGCACTGTGGGCCATGATCCCGGAAATACTCAAGGCTGACTGGAAAGTTCCTTTTAAAGAATTCAATTTGCCTCCGGAAATAAAAAACGCCATTATCGTTTATAACGGAGAACTGACTCCTTCATTTGAGTACCTAAAAGAATATTTGTGAGGGCTTTATTGAAGCATGTTTTGATTCTGGGTGCCGGGCATGTCGCGCCTCCAGTGATAAAATATCTGTTACAGCAACCTGAACTCGAGGTCACAGTAGCAAGCCAACAGTTCAGTTCGCAAACTTTGGAGCTCTTGCCAGAGATCCCGACCAGAATTGAGCTCGATGTTCAAGATGATGACCAATTATCCCGGCTTTTATCAAAAGCCGATGTAGCTATCAGCTTGCTTCCTTTTACGTTTCACACACGAGTGGCTCGTCATTGTCTGAATCATTCAAGCCACCTGGTCACGACGTCGTACGTGAGCCCGGACATGCAAAAACTCGGCGTCAAAGCCAAAGAGGCAGGATTGGTGTTTCTCAATGAAACCGGATTGGATCCCGGCATCGATCACATGTCAGCCATGGCTCTGATCGATGCCATTCACGAAAGCAATGGCATGATCAAATCCTTTGAATCTTGTTGTGGTGGGTTACCTGCACCAGCAAACAATGACAATCCCCTGGGCTATAAATTTTCCTGGAGTCCGCGTGGAGTATTGTTGGCAACAAAAAATTCAGCCCGTTTTCGCAGGCACAATAACTTGATCGAGGTCCCCTCACAGGATCTGTTTATGTATATTGGATCCAGGGAAATCCCAGGGGTAGGAGAACTGGAAATGTACCCCAATCGCGATTCCATGGTTTATAAAGATCTATACAACTTGAATGAATCTGAAACCATATTTCGGGGAACCCTTCGCTATCCTGGCTGGAGCCAGACTCTGAATTTATTAACTCAAATTGGATTTCTC
>CAYNUX010000326.1:0-5015 GCA_964400115.1 uncultured Cytophagia bacterium | reverse complement strand
CAATTCCCATCATTTCAGCGACTTTTGATTTATTCCAGTGATGTTTTTCCAGTAACTCTAATATTTCACGTGGTTCTTCTTGTGTGGGATTTACCGCAGATTTTGAAACCAATGCGATATTCTTACTTTTAAGGTCATTCGGCAATCGCTCGACTGTGATCGTAAAAGCATTCCGTGAACTGCGAGCAAATGCATATTCAATCGCGTTTTCAAGTTCTCTTATATTGCCGGGCCAATGATAACGATAGAGTATATCCAAAGCATCATCGTCGATTTCATAAATATCACATTTATATATAAAGGAAAATTTCTTTAAAAAGTAATCGATAAGAAATGGAATGTCTTCACTCCGTTCTCTGAGGGGGGGGATAAAAATGGGGATAACATTCAAACGATAGTACAGGTCTTCCCGAAAGGTTTGCTGACGAATGGCAGATTTTAAATCTTTATTGCTCGCTGCGATAACTCTGACATCTGCCCGCAAGCTGGTAGATTCACCTACCCGTTCAAATGTTCCTTCCTGTAATACTCGCAAAAGCTGTAACTGCATTTGTAAAGGCATCTCTCCAATTTCATCCAGGAATAATGTGCCTGAATCTGCCACCCGAAATCTTCCTTCACGGTCTCGGATGGCATCGGTAAAAGCACCTTTGACATGGCCAAAAAGTTCACTGGCAAGCAATTGAGAAGGAAAAACCGCACAATTGACCTTGACATACGGTCCCTGTTTTCGATTACTCGTCGCCTGTATGGCATTGGCGACCATCTCTTTTCCGGTGCCTGATTCACCCTGAATAAGAACGGTAGCATCGGATTCAGATATTTCCTCGATCAGCGTAAAGATCTCCCGCATGGCATGGCTCTGACCAATGATGCCATGAAACTCGTTATGAGATTTTATTCTCTCTTTTAAACTTTCAAGTTCTTCTACATCCTGAAAAGAGATCACACTGCCTACCATCTCCCCTTCACTGCTATATAGCAGGGCAGCGTTCAGTCGAACGCGAATTCGTTCACCGTTCTTGTGGGTGAATTGGGTCTTAAAGTCATAGACATTCTGTCCACTTTCCAGAACCAAAGAGATGGGACAATTATCAAAGCAACTCTGTGAGGAAAAAATATTGCGGCAATATTTATATAAAACCTCGCCTCTTTGATAGCCGATAATGCGCTCTGCAGCACTATTGAAAAAGGTGATTTTAAAATCTTGATTTATGGTAAAAACACCTTCGCTCAGAGAATCGAGTATTTGGGCTGGATGGGTATGCGCAAGTGGCATAAATCCTCCTGAAACGGAAATGGAACAATATGTTTCTTAATATAGGGACTGAAACAGTACGATAAAAGTAAAAACCAGAGGCAGGCTAGCAAAATGCGGCAGGATAAATCGCTCTCGCTTTCCCCGGGATTTATCCAATATGGATCATAACGAGATACTTTTCTCTAAAAATGCTCGATTGAACTGGATTTATAAAAAGGAATGTTTTTCTGATGATTTCACGTATGCTTGATCGGAACGCAGAGATCGCAATGACAAAAAATCAAGGCGAATAACCGGGATTTTTCTGTGTGGGTACCGGGGCATCGACGTCCTGACGCCATTGGATCATCTTTTGCATCAACTGTTGATGCTTTTCCGGGAAGGTATTTACCAAATTTTCTGACTCGCTGATATCCTTAGATAAATCATAAAGTTCGGTAGAGCCATCTTCAAAGTACTCTATCAATTTGTAATTTTGAACCTGTATCGCTGAAGCCGGGGTCGTTCGCCAGGGTCCCTCCCCCCCCATAAGCCTGTAAATAAGCCGGGAAATGCCAGTATAAGGCACGGTCACCTATCTCCGTCCCTGTAGAAATATGCTTATAAAGACTGGCTCCATCCAGCATCCAACCGGAAGATGGCTCTATTCCACAAACCTCGAGCAGGGTCGGATAAAGATCGACCGTTATCACGGGTGTATCACTTTTCTTTCCGGCCGGGATTCGACCAGGCCAACGCATGACCAAAGGAACCCGGATTCCCCCTTCATAGAGCATGCCCTTGGCACCGCGTAACGGATCCATGCAGGTGGCAGGACCATATCCCCCGTTATCTGAGTAGAATATGACCAGGGTATTGTTCGCAAGTTCCAGCCGATCGAGTGTATCTAAAACCCGGGCAACGCTTTTGTCCATGCTTTCTATCATGGCTGCATAAACAGCATGATCATGGCACTCATCAGCGGGTTTGGATTCGTATTTCTCGACAAGCTCTGGTTTCGCCTGCAGGGGGGTATGCACGGCATAGTGGGATAAACAGAGAAAGAATGGCTCCTCGGCGTTCTGTTCGATAAACTTTACCGCGTGATCAGTCAAGCGATCGGTCAAATATTCACCTTTGGGCCCGTTTTCAAGAAATGGATTTTGATAGGGGCTGAAATAGGATTTTGGCGAACCGGCTTGATACCCCCCGATGTTGATATCGAATCCGTGTGCGAGAGGCCCGGTTGCCGGATCGGTTCCCAAATGCCATTTGCCCATAAACCCGGTTCGATAGCCGGATCTGGCAAGCAGTTTGGGAAAGGTTTGAGAATCGGGATCCAGGACGGTTCGGTTTTCGATGGGGACGAGTTTTCGATATCGGGACTCACCCCGGGCAGAAGTGCCAACCGTATAAATACCATGTCTCGGTGTATATTGCCCCGTAAATAAGCAGGCGCGTGTCGGAGCACAATTGGGGGCACAGGCATAAGCCTTACTGAACTGAATTCCTTCTCTTGCGAGACGATCGACAGCCGGGGTTTCGTAGAAATGACTGCCCATATAACTAACGTCTCTCCAACCCAGGTCGTCGATAAGAATCAAAACAACATTCGCTGGTCTGACTGGTCTTTTGCAGGCTGATCCGCCGAGCCAGGCAGCCAATGAACACCCCAGCATTCGCGTCATCGCCTGACGACGGGATATATTTTTTCCCCGTTGTGAATGAGATTCCATAAAATCCCCACAGATTCGGCCCTTTCAGGATTAAAAAATCTGAAAGGGCCTGATGATCATTAAACGTTTATTGGCCCCACACACGATCGCGGGTAATTCCGGGCCAGTCATCAGTGCGAAACGGCAAAGCAGGCAGGTTGGCGCTATTGTATAGATTACACGCAGGATTATCCGACCAGGCATAGCGCACAGCGACGGGCTCTGTAACCTGGGGACTGGAAACCACGACCTGTTCGCCCTGGATTTGAGCATCTGCCCACACAAACCGCCTGTCTTGACCCGCGATACTGAATCCCAGCAACGGTTGCATATCCGGTGTCACGAGTCCGTCGGCGACATGATCGAATGATAGATGAATCTCGGATCCAACAATTTTCATGTCCCGATAGAACGGGCCACAGGGTACGACATCCTGGCCATAGGTTGTATGCAGAGCATTCTGGGCCAATCGTTTTCCAACATCCTGTTTATTCCGAGGATGAATATCATCGGCTTTACCGATATCGATGGTAACCGCCATACCGGTCAAAGGCAAATCCAACGCCAGGGTTTGCGCTTCACGTAATTCAGCCCAATCCGATTCCCCTGGCTGGACATTGCGCTCTTTAAAATTGGCGAGCTGCACAAAATAAAAATCAAGAGAGTCGTCCTGCCAATTCTTGCGCCAGTCCCGGATCATAAGCGGAAACAGAGTACGATACTCTTGTGCACGACCAGCATTCGATTCACCCTGATACCAGATCGAGCCCTGAACAGGAAACTGCAACAGGGGATGGATCATAGCATTATACAATAAAGTGGGTGTATTTTGTGGACGCGTGATTGAAGGAACGCGCGGTAAATCGCGCTTTTGAACAATAGCCTTGTATTTCCATGCACCCGATAAAGAGACCGGATTCTGATCATCACTTTTGAGCCACATCAATTCCTCAGGACCATAGAGTCCTCCTTCCCCGCCGGTATCATTCACCTGAACAGCGATGACATTCTTACCCGCTCGAACCAGTTGGCGGGGTACGCTATAGATACGTTGTTGATCGGGCCGTTGCATGGCCCCAACCCTGACACCATTAAACCAGGTAATATCCTGATCATCGATTTTCCCCAACTCGAGAACAACGTTTTGCCCGGCCCAATCAGCGGGTAATTCGATCGTTTTGCGAAACAGGGTCAAGCCATCATAGTTCGCAAGACCAGACTCTTCCCAAAGGGTCGGAAGGATCATGGGCTTCCAGTCTGAATCATCAAAGGAACGCTCCTGCCAGGCCTGGCTCTCATGACCCATTTCACTAGTAATCTTTTTGTCAACTGCAATGGCCCATTCAACCAGGGCTTTCTGAAAGATTGAATCAAGTCGTGCTCGCGATGCCGATGTCATCCCGGAATCGCTGAAAATTTGACTGAATTGCGGCAGCGCTTTCAGAGAGCCCCCACTGGTCCATGCCTCAGAGGGTGTTCCTCCCCAGGAAGTATGGATCAAACCCACTGTGACGTCCAGGTTTTGAATCAAATGTCGACCGAAAAAATATCCCACAGCAGAAAAATCAGGAACCGTTTCGGGTGTACAGCGCTGCCAACCATCGGTATCGATGGTATCGATGAGGGTGGCACTCGTATTCTTTTTGACTGTGAATAACCTTAGATTATCATAATGAGCGGTAGCGATTTCCTGCTCGGCATTGTTTGCCCGGGCAACCGGCCACCCCATGTTGGACTGACCCGAGCATACCCAAACCTCACCGATCATGACATCACTTAACCTCTGTGTCTCCTGACCTTTTATGATTAATTCAAACGGCCCTCCGGAAGGCATGGCGTCGAGTTCGACCCTCCATCTGCCATTATTATCCGCCCGTGATGACGCGCTCTTTCCGGCCAATTCCACAGTGACTTTACCTGCATTGCCTGCAGTCCCCCACACGACAATGGGCTGGTTTTGCTGAAAGACCATGTGGTCGCTAAAGAGCGGAAATAGTTTGACCTGCTCTGCAGGGGGAACAAAAAGATTACATCCACTCATAAACAAGACAAAAATCAGT
>CAYNUX010000325.1:0-5015 GCA_964400115.1 uncultured Cytophagia bacterium | reverse complement strand
TTCGTCCCAGGTCGCGTATTCATCCGCCGGGGAGCGCTGCACGGCCCCCGCAGCGTCTTGCGCCAGGTCACGGGAGCGGCGCATTTCGTCGCGGTAGACCTCTTGCACGACCGGGTCGGACCCGAAACGCATATCCATCTGGGATTGCAACCTGAAGATAAACTCTTTTCAGAAGCTTTTATTCGGTCGGCTGACCGGATATTCGACAGAGCCGAAATCGTCGCGGATAACCAGTCCGTTCGCCAGCGTGTACAGATGGCCAGGCTGCCCCTGGATTATCTGAAATGCAAACGCACTCCTGAAAAGGCACTCAGTGATGGTACATATGACCGGTTTTGCGAGGTGGTCGAGCGGGAGGGGATTACCCATTATGCCGAACGGGGCGAGGTGCATAAAAACGCTTTTCATCTTGAAATGGAACAGATAAAAACGCATTTGCAGGAAATCAAAATCTATTGATAAACGTTCACTCTGCTAAAGGAGCAAATATGAACAGAAAGTCGATTGTGTTCGTCTGTGTCATCCTGACTCTGACCTGGTCTGGGCTGATCGCTCAGAATGGCCAGAGCAGTTTTGAATCCGGTATCAGTCTCATTCCTGTGTGGTACAGTCAGGTCGATTCCCGCTGGCAACCCGGAGAAAATATCGGCAATGCCGATGATGGTATTACAGCTGAATTTGTCGAGTTTTCGCAGGATGGCAAATGGCTGGTATCCGCCAATGGGCTCGGTGATGCGTTCGTACTGGATGCTCGGGATGGCAAGATCGTGAAACGGTTTACTTATATTACCGGAGAAGAAATATCCAGGATCTCTGAATTTGATATTTCCGGCGGCCGCATGAAAGGGATGGAAACTGAATGCGGTGCGTTTACGCCAGACGGGCGCTATTTGATTTTGGGAGGTAATCTTAATGGAATCAAGGTATTTGATCTAAAGACCGATTCCCTGGTCAGGCATCTAAAAGTAGATGAAGAGGTGGACGGCCTCTCGATCTCTGCTGACGGCCGGTTTTTCGCTCATGCCGCGGAAAAATCTGCACGCGTGTGGAATCTTGAAACCTGGAAGAGCCTTGCCCGGGTGACGCATGGCAATAAAGAGGGCGTGATCAATTCCATCGACTTTACTTCCGATGCCCGATTTATGGCGTCTGCAGGTAACTATGGGCATGTGATTCTGAGCCGTACCCGTGACTGGCAACAGATAGGGGACGGACTGGTTGAAAAACCTTCATCCATAAAATCCGTTCGATTTTCCCCGGATGACAGGTATGTCGCAGCAGGTTACGGCGGATCCGCCAGTGTGGCAGTGTTCGACACCGAGGACATGTCTTTGTTCAAATTCTACCCGCTATTTTATATCGAAGCCGTGGCATGGAGTCCCGATGGTAAATATTTGTTTGCCGGTGGTCGTGATGGCCAGGGCCGGTTGCGGGTTTATGATACTGCTTCCTGGGAGATGGCGGGGGATCCGGAAGTACAGGCAGATGGCTCGAATATCGAATATATCGATTTCTATGGCGACCTCGTCGCCATTGCTGGCGAAGATGCGCATGTACGGCTTTACCGGCTGGATAGCAAATAAGATTTGATGGACAATTCAAAGGAGGAATCATGAATAAAATGCCCCCGACCACATTGAACAACGGATTAGAGATGCCCTGGCTGGGATTAGGGGTCTTTCAAGCTGATGAGGGAAAAGAGGTCGAGAACGCCGTGACCTGGGCTTTGGAAGCCGGATATCGTGCCGTTGATACGGCAGCAGTTTATGGCAATGAAAGGGGCGTGGGCAAGGCGATCAAAGAAAGCGGTATTCCGCGCAATGATATTTTTGTGACCACGAAAATCTGGAATGATGCCCTGCGCAGCAAAACCGTACTGGACGCTTTTGAGAACAGTCTGGATAAATTGGGTATGGATCACGTCGATTTGTTGCTCATCCACTGGCCTGTGCCTGACTATTTTGTTGAAGCATGGAAGGTATTTGAGAAAATCTATGCCAATGGCCGGGCCAAAGCCATCGGAGTGAGTAACTTTCACCAACACCACCTCGAGGCTTTGCTGGACAAAGCGGAAACCACTCCGGCCGTCAATCAGGTGGAATTTCATCCTTTTCTGGTGCAAAAAGAACTCGTGCAGTATTGCCGGGATAAAGAGATTCAATTCCAAGCGTGGAGCCCTCTGATGAAAGGTGATATCGTCTCAGTGGATTTGTTAAAGGAACTCGCTGAAAAACACAGCAAAACCCCTGCACAAATCGTATTGCGCTGGCATCATCAGCACGGTATCATCACGATCCCCAAATCTGTTCACAAGGATCGTATCGAGGAAAATATGCAGGTGTTTGATTTTGAATTGAACGATGATGAAATGAAACAGATAGATGCTCTGAATCAGGACAAGCATTATGGACCGCATCCGGATCATTTTAGTTTCTAACAAACCGGCGACCGGGCGATTGCCTTATAAAGAATTCCGCAATTGGCACGGAGAGTGGTATGGTCAGACCGCTCCCGAACTTTTTAAGCGGATTATTCGTCCGGGTAATGTCGTGGTCATCGATGCGCACGGCATCGAGAATACGGGATTTATCGGTTCCAACAATGCTCTGGGATGGAAATCAAAGGGCATGACCGGCGTGGTCACCAATGGCTGTGCGCGGGATATCGATGAAGTGATTCTCGAGCATATTCCGGTCTACTCGGTATGCCAGGGTGGTGGCACACGACCCGGACGTATCGAGGCCGGTGCCATCAATATTCCGGTGTCTGCGGGAGGGGTCTTGGTGCGTCCCGGAGATTTTGTGGTGGCTGACGGCGACGGCGTGGTCGTGGTTCCGCGCGAACACTTGAGCATTGTCCATGAAATTGCCTGGGATATCGCCACAGGCGACAAGGAGAGCCGCAGCAAACTCTATGAAAAAATGGAGATGCAGCCGGACGCCACGATAAAGTGATGTCCAGCTAAAGCTGGAACTACAAACTTGATGTCCAGCTAAGGCTGGAACTACAAACTTGAGATAAATCAGCTAAGGCTGGAACTACAAACTTGAGATAAATCAAATTTCTTTGGTCCAGAATACCATCTCTTTTTCCGTCTCTTCCTGTTCGTCGATATCCTTCCACGAATAGGCTGTGACGAGTTCCGGTCTCTTTGCATATCCGCGGTTTCGCCAAAAAGTATCCAGGGGGATATAGTCAGCCGGACACAAAGGATGATCTTTGGGACGATCCACGCTGCAAAATGCAGCAAGGGTAAAGCGGCTCTGTGCTCTGGCAAATTCTTCTCTTTCCTGAAAAAAACGCACCCCCACACCCTGGCCGCGATACGCTTTTTTTAGCACCGATTCGCCGAAATAAAAGATTTTCTCAACATCATAGCCATTGTCCAGAAAAGGCTGTTTGAATTCTTCGTCCTCAGATTCCAAAGGCACTGAGGTGGATACGCCAACGATTCGATCATCGTCATTACGGACGATGACGAAAAAGCTGTCCGGGCAATCGCTATAGGTCTTTAGATAAACCCGTTCATAGGCCATGTTACCGTCATACAAATAGGGGAAATCTTTGAAAATCTCAATGCGCAGCCGTGCCAGATCATCGAGAAACGGCAGGATCTCTTTGCCGGAACAGGTTTGGATGGTGAGAGGCATGGTCGCTCCTTCGAGTTTACCATGAGAAATGGTGGATGAAAGCTAGGGAAAGAATGGACAAAAGTCAAATGAAATTTGGGTGAATATCTTATGGCGAGTTGATTATTCAAAATCGCAAGAGCCGGAACCACGGAAACCACAGAAACCACGGATACATGAATTTATTTTCAAGCATGCCATGGAAACCGGATCGGTTTTGTTGATCTGTGATACTCATTTTCAGCATGTGGCGGGTTTACGGGTGTGGCCCTGGATTGCTGCCGACTGATCCCTAAAAATGAACCCTCGATACAGCGGCAAGACCCTTTATTGGGGCCTTGCCATATCATTGCGTGCAAAACCGCTTCCCGAGATTGCTTCGCATTGGGATGCTTTGCCATTTCCGATCGTGTTGTTGGTGACCTTGATTACGCCGACCTTTGATTCCGCGGATCCGAGATTGAGGCCGGTATCCGGATCGATCAGTTCTTCTCCTGCCCGGTAGACCACAAACACATCACCATTTTCAACGCCATCATTGGCTCCGGCATTGATATAGATCGGTCCGTCACCCTTGATAATTTTGGCCTGCCAGAGCAAAGATGTAGCAGTGGCGTCGACCCTATCCACGATTTCATCTATGGCTTGGCGTGTCGCTTTGCCGACGATCGAATCATCGAATTGCTTGCGGTTGTCAAAGCCAAATTCCCGGGTTTGAACCGATAACCCGCGTTTGGTTTCGCTCTTGCGTACGGTTTCAGCAGAAATGATCTCTCCCGTAGAGGTGTCGACAAAACGCACATCAATGGCTACTGTGGCGGATTGAGATTTTATTCCCAGCCCAAATCCTTCTTTTTTGATGGTACCGCCAATATTGCTTTGGGAATGACCAAATTCGCTTACGCTGCCAAATACTGCCAGTTCGACTCCGAGGAGCTTACCTATCTCGGCTGCACTTTCCGGGGTCACTGCACCCGATAAACCCATGTTTTGTTCGTCAAGAATCGACTGAATTTCCTGGCGTTCCAAGACGCGATAGTCGCCTGTTTGCACGAGAGCTGTGGTCAGCATATCAGCCATCCCTTCGCCCACAGTGCCTCCACTCCACCATCGATGGGTATAACCGGATTTGTTTTCAAAATCCAGGACCGCAATGCGGCGTTTTAATCTTTTGCTGTCAGCTAAGGTCGGCAGGGGCATCGAGTATTGCAAGCCACAAAAAATGATCAGAAACCAAAAGATTATCCGTTTTTTCATAGTGCCTCTCCTCAGAGCTATTATTCAAAAATTCATTCTGATTAAATATATAGTAAAACATACCTGAATTTGTAAAGAAAATCAAGAATATAATGTCTTGACAACTGTTTTTCTCCCGATGCCACGAGG
>CAYNUX010000324.1:0-5025 GCA_964400115.1 uncultured Cytophagia bacterium | reverse complement strand
GAAAATTCACCGATATACCTCGCACCCTCATCAGTGTCGAGGACTTTATTTAAAGCATCGGCTTTATCCGAAGTGGCATTGATTATTTTTCCTTCCTTGAATTCCAGTTTTACTTGATCATGCACCACACCCTGATATATGGTTTTTGCCGTATAATGCAATACGCCATTCACTGACTCACGGATAGGAGCCGTATATACCTCTCCATCCGGAATATTACGCTTACCGTCACATTTGACAGCTTTCATCCCTTTAATCGAGAAAGTCAGATCTGTACCCGGCCCAGTGATATGGACCTTATCGGTTGTCTGCATTCGATCAACCAAAGCATTCATTGCCACGGACATTGCATTATAGTCCAGAGTACATACATTAAAATAAAAATCTTCGAATTTTTCGGTACTCATAAATGCTTGTTGAGCCATAGAGGGATGAGGCCATCTCAGGACAACCCACTTTGTTTTTGGCACTCGAATTTTGATATGCACGGGCTCCCACCAATGATTCTGATACAATTTCATCTTTTCCGAGGGGATGTCACTCATTTCGGTCACATTGTGACTCCCACGCAAGGCAATATAAGCATCCATCTCGCCCATGCGCTCGGCCTCCCAATTGCCGATCATTTTCATGGATTCCTCTGTGGCCAGTCGATATAGATCTCTTAATATCGGCCCTTGCTTGAGGCTTACAAAGGGGATGGCGCCTTTATCGTGGGCTGCCCGCATAAGAGCGATTACCATTTCATGCGGAATATCAATCGCTTCGATTAATATTTTTTCACCTTTTTGTAATTCTGTAGAATGGGAAACAAGAACTCGTGCGAGATCATTGTAACGCGGGTCTCTCATGGTCACCTCCTTTTCGGCTGATATTCTGGTGAAATATAATGAATAAACACCCTATTGTCAACCTTTGTCAAATAGAGGCTTTGTGCTTGATATTTAGCCTATTTTTTGATACGTTAAGCTTTCATTATTTGGAAACCATTATGAATACAAAAGAATGCCCTTCTTGCGCTGTTGATATCGATTCTGAACAGACAATTTGCCCTGTTTGTGGCTACGAGTTCCCCAGTCAGCGCTCTTATTTAAAGCCGGTGGCATTGCTATTGTTGATTTTATTCGCATGGCCCTTTTTAAAATGGATTTGGAATATTTTGGATTAGAACATGGAATTGACAACCGAGTTTCCTTTTGTTGTAGCCTTTTCAGTCGCAGTGATTGCTGTCTTGTTGATCGGTATCGCCAAAGCCGGATTTGGCGGCGGAGTAGGACTCTTGACCACGCCGCTAATGAGTCTGGTTATGCCAGCCAAAATCACTGTGGGTTTTTTGCTTCCCTTGCTGATCATCGCCGATGGATTCACGCTTATTCATCACCGTGGGCACTGGGATAAAGCCAATTTGAAAATGCTGATTCCCGCTGCATGTCTAGGGATTATTTTGGGTGTTCTCTTGATCGATATCGTATCAGACCAGCAATTAAAGCATATCATTGGCGGAGCGGTGATCATTTTTACGGCCGTACAAATCGTGCGAAATCATCTACAAAAGGGGGCCATCTACACGCCCGTCTGGTGGCAAGGGGGAATTGCCGGAACCTTTGCCGGTTTTGTTTCTGCAATTGCTCATTCAGCAGGTGCGATTATCGCCATATATCTTTTACCCCAACGACTCGATAAACGGGTATTCGTTTCTACTATGGTTCTGTTTTTCGCCATCATAAATTTGCTCAAAGTTCCTCCATACCTCGCGATTGGACTGATCGACTGGCAAACACTAAAATCCGGTCTGATCTTTGTGCCGTTCATCCCCATAGGCACGCTTTTAGGCGCCTGGCTTAACCGCCGGTTAAATCAAAATACCTTTATGCGCATTATTTATATACTGGTTCTAATCACCGGATTGCAGTTGCTTTTCGGTTTTAATGTCCTGGAATGGATTTTTACACACAATTCAGCTAACGGAGGATAAGAAATGTCTATGTCCCGTAAAGAGTTTTTGCATAAAACAAGCAAAGGACTGTTGGCTGCGACTGCACTGTCTGCGGGGCCAGGCGCACCAAATGCGCAGGCCAATTCCATTGTCGATTCTGATGGCGGTTTCACCGTCGAGTACAAATCAAAGCGTTTGGAGCTCGCTCATGCCTGGACTATTGCACGCAATACCAGTTCCTATAAAGAAAACGTCTTTGTCAAACTGGAAAAAGAGGGTGTCATTGGTTTGGGCGAAGCCGCACACAATGTCCGTTATGGTGAAAGCCTTGAATCTACCATAGCCACCATCAAGCAAGCGACACCCCTTTTGCAAGCGAGCAATCCCCTGCATTTCACTGAGGTCGGATATGCTATTCTGAATGTGGGCAAGGGACAAACTGCTGCCAAAGCCGCCCTGGATATCGCTTTGATGGATTGGGTTGGAAAACGTTTGGGTTTGGCCTATTACCAAATGTTGGGTCTTAACCCGAATCAAGCTCCCCAGACGACATTTTCGATTGGCATCGATACGCCAGAGGTGATCAAACAAAAGGTCAAAGAAGCAGAACCTTACCCATTGCTCAAAATTAAGATGGGTAAAGAAAACGACAAAGAAATTTTACACGCCGTTCGCAGTGTTACCGATAAGACATTACGCGTGGATGCCAATGAAGGGTGGAAAGACAAACAAGTCGCCCTTCGCAAAATAGAGTGGTTGGCTGACAATGGTGTCGATCTTATTGAACAACCCATGCCTTCGGATATGCTGGAAGAAACGGCCTGGGTGCGCGACAGATCTCCCATTCCGGTTATAGCTGACGAAGCCGTAAAACAGGCCAGCGATATACCGACCCTTGCCCAGGCTTATGATGGGATCAACATTAAAATCGATAAATCCGGCGGCGTTCAGGAAGCGTTGCGCATGATTTGGATGGCTCGATCTTTGGGATTAAAGATTATGTTGGGTTGTATGGTCTCCAGCTCGCTTTCGATTACAGCCGCAGCTCAATTGTCACCTTTGGTGGATTATCCTGATCTGGACGGTCATTTGCTCATTTCCAATGACCCGTTTCAGGGCGTTAAAGTTAAAGATGGGTGGTTGATTTTGCCGGATCGCCCCGGTATGGGAGTCATTGGTGATTTTTAGTCAAAAATACAGGAGCAAAGTTTGAAATTATTATTGTGGGATATCGATGGTACTCTGGTTCTTACAGGTGGAGCAGGCATGCGTGCTATGAATCGTGCTTTTAGTGATTTGTTTGATGTAAAAGATGCTCTCAAAGGTGTCAATATGGCTGGCCGAACCGATACCTCCATCATTCAGGATGCCATTGAAAAATTTGATATCCCCTATACGGAACAGATTTTTCAGCAGTACAAAGAATTATATTATCGTTATATTACAGAGGAAATCGAGAGTGATCATCCTGATAAAACCGTCATGACCGGTGTCAATGAACTGCTGGATAAGCTGGATAAGCGGGAGGATGTTGTTCTGGCATTATTAACCGGTAACTGGGAAAAGAGCGGAAGAATAAAACTCGCTCACTTTGATTTGGATCGATATTTCGTGTTTGGTGCATTTGCCGATGACTCGGGTATTCGTAACGATTTGTACCCTTTTGCGGTAAAGCGTTTTCAGGAGCGATACGGATTTGCACCTGACAAAAAGCAAACATTTATCATTGGCGATACTCCGGCAGATATAAACTGTGCCAAACCTCATGGCGTGGTATCTGTGGGCGTCGCTGCAGCCCATTATGACCGTCATGAATTGTTGCGCTATGAACCCGACTATATATTTGATGATTTATCTGATCTTGATGAGGTGATAAAAATTTTTCACCAAGAGGTTTATCTCAACAGTGATCCCAACAAGCACCTCTATTATGAAAAATTCTGAGATTCGGTCAATTCAATTTTGTTGTCATATCACTCTTGTCCAAAATAGACAAAAAAATCAACGCAGAGGACGCCAAGAAAATAAATATGCAAAACTCATTTATTTTGGACAACAGTGTTGTCGTATCTATAAAAATAATACCAAAACTGAAAATTTCGCAGAGAAACAAAAGCTGACAATCCTGTTCTGGTTCCTCTGCGTTTTTTTAGAGTTTGGTATTCTTTTGTTTAACGATATATTTTTGGGTCTAAAAAGACCCAAACTTGAGGGACAGATTGAGTGATGGGCCGGAGAGATCCGAGTCATTTAAAGGTTGCTGATCGAGCGCATATAGTCTCCCTTTGTGTGCCTTAAAAAATTCCTACGAGTTTACTTGCCATCAGGATCATCGCAACCGCCAATACGATCTTTATCCATTTTTCACCTCCCCGGATGGTGACATGGGCTCCCCACCAGCCTCCGACTGCATTTCCGGCTGAAAGTGAGATTCCCAGCGGCCAGTTGACATTACCGGTGAGTACAAATATGGTCAATGCAGGAATGGTATAAATGAGGATGATCGCAACTTTGTGCATGTTGACATGTACCAGATTATAATGGGCCAGATGAAACAGAGTGGCCATTAAAATAAATCCAACCCCCATTTGTATAAATCCACCATAAAAGCCCAACGCAAACAAGGCAGGATAGAGCCATTTGCTTGCCGTGATTCTGCTATGATCTTTGTGTCTTTGTCCCGGCAAGAACAGTGTGATGATGATTCCAACCATGATGATTGCCAGAACTTTTTCAAACAATTCATCGCTAATTCGAACAGCCACCAGAGCACCTATTATCGCACCGGGAAGGGTCATGGCAGCATACTTTAAACTCTGCTTCAATGACTGGAACTTGTTTTTGCTGAATGAACTCACCGCGAACACATTTTGTATGAAAATGGCCACGCGGTTGGTTCCATTCGCCAACGAGCCCTCGAGCCCCATAAAAATTAAAGCAGGGAGGGTGAGTGCAGAGCCTCCCCCTGCCATGACATTAATAAAGCCGGCGATGACCCCGACGCTAAACAGAATAACAATCTGATCTGGCTGTATCATTCATGTCTTTCCTGAAAGGTGGGAGAGTTGAATAATGGAAAACCTGGCACA
>CAYNUX010000323.1:2688-5059 GCA_964400115.1 uncultured Cytophagia bacterium | reverse complement strand
GTTCACCCCTTAACCATGGGTAAACCATATTTTTTCGCTTTCCGGTAAATAGTCGCTCGGCCGATACCCAGTTTTTTTGCGGTTTGTGAAATATTACCCTCACATTCGAGCAAAGCTTCTCGCAAAGCCTGCTCTTCGAGTTTTTCAATCCAGCTGGCCAGCGTATTGTCAGATTCGTATATTTTTTTCTCGCCCATCGCCCGAACAGCTGCTGGTAAATCATTGGCCAATAATTCAGGTCCGTTGGCCAGTACAACGGCACGCTCGATTGCATTTTCCAGTTCTCTTACATTCCCAGGCCAATTGTAAGCCGTCATCAACTCGAGCGCATCCGTGGAAATTCCCTCGATTTCTTTTCCTTCCTGGGCATTATATTTGGCAAGAAAATGGACAGCCAGTGGGTAGACATCATCCTTCCGCTCGCGAAGTGAGGGTAGCTTGATGGGAAAAACCGAAATACGATAATAAAGATCTTCTCTGAATTCGCTCTTTTTCATCGCTTCTTCCAGATCTTTATTCGTTGCTGAAATGACGCGTACGTCGACTTTGACAATTTCATTGCCCCCTACCCGCTCAAACTCTCTTTCCTGTAATACACGAAGCAGTTTGCTTTGCGTGGCAGGAGACATTAAACCGATTTCATCCAAAAAAATTGTGCCGCCATTGGCCTGCTCGAATTTTCCAACGCGACGATTGGTTGCACCGGTAAAGGCACCTTTTTCATGCCCAAAGAGCTCGCTTTCTAACAAAGATTCGGGCAAAGCGGCACAATTGACCGCTACAAAGGGTTTACCACCACGAGCCTCGGAATGGTGGTGGATGGCCCGGGCGATCAATTCTTTGCCAGTACCACTCTCACCTTGAATCAGAACCGTGACATTACTATTTGTAATTTTCTCCAGAGATCTAAACACGTTTTGCATAAGACCACTCTGGCCGATTATATTTTCAAAAGCGTATTTATCCTTTAATTCTGCCCGCAGTTCTTCTACCTGGTGACGCAGAGAAGAATTGACCAAGGCATTGTTCACGGTGACCAGTAACCGATCGCGCTCAAAGGGCTTGGTAAGAAAATCATAGGCACCCAATTTCATGGATTCAACAGCACGTTCGATCGTTCCGTGTGCTGTCATCATGATAACCGGTATACGATGATTTTCTTGCTTTATTTTTTTAAGCGTTTCAATACCATCTATACCCGGCATCTGAATATCCAATAACACCAAATCCGGAAGGGATTCGCGGATATATTTTAAACAAGCCTCTCCATTAAGAGCGCTTTCAAGATCATATTTTCGTTCTTTTCGTAAACTGGCCTCTATCATCTTGTTGACATTTTTGTCATCATCAACAATGAGAATGGTGGGTCGCTTGCTTTTTGATTCCAATGAATTCTCCAAATCTAATTCTGGCGTACCCCAAATTGGTTTATTCTATTAATAATTTGCCAAATAATCAAGCAATTTTTGTATTAACATGAGACACTTTAAAAATTTGTTCAAAAACAAAACACCTGTTTTAGCATCATTTCCGCCTTTTTCTTATCTACCGGCTGAACAGATATTGCGAGATAGGTCCATTTTTCCGATAACATTGTAGTGGGTAATTTCACCCAGTCTTTTTGAGTTGTAATTATCCACTCAGCCCGCTTTTCCTGGCGCCACTTTTCCAGGCCAGCAATATCATCTTTATTATACCGATAGTGATCTTTAAAAACTTTTTTATCTAAAAGATTAACATCTAGTGTTTGCAATGTGGAAAAAAAACTCTCGGGGTGGCCGAGGCCACAAAATGCGACAACTGTCTGACGTTTCAAATCAGAGATGTTATACGTGGAATGATTATTTGCGAAACAGTCGACCTCATAAAAAGCATCGATTCTGGGAACAGATGGATATTTTCCAAAGGCATTTTTTTGTCTGTCAGTTCCATTAAACCAAAACAGATCCACGCTGGCGAGCCTCTTTGTGGATTCGCGCAGGGGGCCAGCCGGCAGACAAAAGCCATTTCCAAGCACCGCCTGGCGCTGAAAAGTCAGGATATCATAATCGTGCAAGAGACGCCGGTGCTGATAGCCATCATCCAAAAGGATAATATCCGGGCGATAATGTTTCACTAAAAACTGTCCCCCCGTTACACGGTCACGGTCCACAACAATTGGAACGACCTTTAAACTTGTTGCCATCAGATAAGGTTCATCACCACTCTGACCGACATGAGCATGAATACCGTTTTCATCTGCAACCACGACCCGGTGCGTGGTTTGTCTGCCATATCCCCGGCTGAGGATGGCTACCCGCTTTCCTTGCGACATAAACCAGCGTGCAAGATAGAGCACTGTCGGGGTCTTGCCAGTCCCTCCAACCAAAAT
>CAYNUX010000323.1:0-2678 GCA_964400115.1 uncultured Cytophagia bacterium | reverse complement strand
CTACGCAAATCACAGTGCAGTTCAACCGATGCTGCCTAAAAAGACCGATATCATAAAAGAGATGTCGTCCTTTCATAAACAGGCAATAGAGAAAAGCGAGAGGCCACAAAAGAATTGCAGGCCATTTGTGCTCAAAAAATTTTGTCTGCACGTTGTTCCATTTCGATCATGGTTTGCTCCACTTTCACACGATACTGTTCAAGCTCTTCAGCCGAACATTTTCGAGGAATAGTTATAGGGCTGCCATAAATAAGCTGTAATTTAGACAAAGGAAGCCATATCATAAACCGATCCCAGGATTTTAACCGGATCGACTTTTTTGCTGCAAACGTCATAGGTAATATAGGAGCTCCCGATCGCTGTGCAACTACAATCGCTCCCAGCTTAAAATAATGTCGCGGGCCTCGGGGACCATCTGGTAAAATGGTGCTGATTTTACCTTTTTTCAGTTCTTTCAACATTTGCCGGAAGGCTTTTGTTCCACCACGTGTACTCGAACCGCGAACGGTTTCATATCCCAGACGATGTACGGTCCTTGCGATCATTTCACCATCCCGATGTTCACTCACCATGGCCAAGATACCCAGGTTTCGGTGGACATATATAGGTAACAACATTTTCCCGTGCCAGGCAACAATAATGAATCCCTGGGGGCTGGCAACCAACTCTTTCCAGGCGTTGCGATTTGTAACCTGAATACGTCCTGTTTTGCCAAAGAACAAAATAATCAGCCAGGTCAACTTTTCAGCCAATACAAACAGTACCCTGTTTCTGATTTCTTTGGAAAGATATCGATTCATAATCATTTTCGATGTGTTAAATATCACAGATTTTCAAGAAAGAAATTTGCAAACAAGACGAGCGGTTCGCTCGATAGCACCCGGCGCCCCGAGTTTTTCTCTGACACGGGACAATTGTCGCTTGACGTGCTCCCTCAAGTTCTGGTCGAAAACAAGTTCCTCTATATGGGGAACCAACAGATCGGGCCGCACATTGTCTTGAATAAACTCTTGGGCTTCACAATCTCCTGCCACCACATTCGCAAGACCTATATAGGGAATTTTCACGAGTCGCTTACCGAGAAAATAGGTCAGAGGAGCGACTCGATAAAGAATAGCAAAGGGCATATTCCAGCACGCCGTCTCCAGGGTTGCTGTACCCGATGCGACCATACCCGCAGAACCGTATTTCATTAGCGCATAGGTTTCACCCTGAATTACAGACACATTCAATGTCGACGGAAGCATAGACTGAACAAAAGCGGGATTGATCGTATCTGCCAATCCCACAGCAACCTGAACCTGAGGATGTGCCTCTTGTACCAAACAGGCTGTTTGCAGCATGGCAGGCAATAATCCGGCTACTTCTTGCTTTCGGCTACCTGGCAAAAGAACAAGCAAAGGCTGCTCAGCCGCCAGATGATGTGTTTTAAAAAACCCTTCTTTTGTGATGCTCACTTTTAACTGATCCAACAAAGGATGGCCGACAAAATGGGTATCCAGGCCGTAACGGCTGAAAAAATCCGTTTCGAAATCAAAAAACACAACCAATCTGTCGATGTAACGGGCCATTTTTTTAGCTCTTCCCCGGGCCCAGGCCCACACCTGGGGAGCGATAAAATAAAATACCCGTGCACCGCGTTTTTTCGCCTGACGAGCAAAACGAAGATTAAAGCCAGGATAATCGATAAGGATGATCAAGTCCGGTTTTCGCGTTTCAAACTTTACAAGCAAGTCATAAAACACACGACGAAAAAAAAGATAGTGTTTAAGAATTTCAACAAAGCCAATGATGGCAAGATCATCGACATGATAAAAGAGTTCCATGCCTGCTGCCTGCATGGAATTGCCTCCCACTCCAAAGATTTCCAGGTCGGTATGCTGACGTTTCAGTTCACGGATAAGAGCGCCGCCATGGTGATCACCGGAAGCTTCACCTGCTATAATCATGATTTTTTTTGGCATGGTAGGCAGAATCCTGTTATGATATAGAGGTAGAGTGGTGGGCAATACTCTGTGTGATTTGTATGGCTACCTCAAGAGCCCGCAGGCCATCCTTCCCACTGACCAGTGGCTCTATGTTATTCTCAATAGCATCTTTGAAATATTTCCATTCTGTTTGCATTGCATTCTCTTCCGGAATTGTCGGACGCTCATAGATAATATGACGCTTTTGACTGCCCTTTTCAATCTGACCCAAAATAACAGTACTCGGTGCGTCCGAGCTTCCCTGATCTTTGATTTTAAACAGTTCAGTATTTCTCTGCATAAAGTCTACCGATACATAAGAATCGCGCTGAAAGAGTCTCATTTTACGCATCTTTTTTTGTGAGATCCGGCTGGCAGTGACATTGGCGACGCAACCGTTTTCAAACTGAATGCGAGCGTTGGCGATATCGATCTGATCAGACACCACTGCCACGCCATTGGCATCGATACGACCGACCTCGCTATCAACCAAACTCAACAAAATATCGATATCATGGATCATGAGATCGAGCACCACGGCAACATCTGTTCCCCGTGGATCAAAAGGGGCGAGTCGATGCGACTCTATAAACATGGGAGCCAAATCATAGCTTTCCAGAGCCATTATCGCTGGATTAAAACGTTCTATATGCCCGACCTGAAGAGGTACCTTTTGTTGTCTGGCAAGTTCGACAAGTTCTTCGGCTTCCT
>CAYNUX010000322.1:0-5066 GCA_964400115.1 uncultured Cytophagia bacterium | reverse complement strand
ATCATTAAAACCGGGGGGACGATTTATATTTTCAGACAATATTGGCATGCATTGGTCAAGCCGGGTTTTAGGAGGCGGGATATATTTTTTATTGCCCACTCGCGTCGGTTATGCTCAGAAATGGTCGATTGCAATGCGGGGTGCCACTGCGGTAAAAAAAGAGATGCAAGATCGGTCTCCTTTTGAGGAGAGTCATACCCACGAAATTATGCCATTGGTTTCACAAGCGTTCTCAATAGAACGTTCATTTTATCACACCAGTATAGGATATCGTGCGGCCATTGCAGGGGATAACCGTCTCCCTGATACGGTAAAATACCCTTTTTTGCGGCTTGTAAAGAATCTGGATCATTTTTTACTCAAAACCGGTCTTTTCCGTCCTGACCATGTCCTTGCCATGGCCTGTCCCACTGCTTTAAAGTAGCTCCATTTCCCTTTCTGCCCGGAGTAATAAAATGTTTGTGTACAGTTTGTTTTCTTTTTGCATTTGACCAATTTGTTTGTATATTAAAATTGAAGTGAACCGGTTTAATTTATAAAACAATGAGGTCTAATATGCAAGATGAACATGAACCCATGCATCGCCGTCATTTTTTAAAACAGACTTCTGGCATAGCAGCTGCAGCTATGGCCGCTCCCATGATTCTACCCGATTCAGCAAAGGGAGCCAATGATAAAGTCAACATTGCAGTATTGGGCGTCAATGGACGTGGTAAGAGCCATATCTCAGGGTATATGGGGCTTGACAATGCTGTTGTAACGACACTGGTTGATCCTGATGCCAATATCTTGGCTGCACGCGCCAAGAGCTTTGAAGAAAAATACAATCAAAAAGTCAAAACAGAACAAGATATGCGCAAGGTCTTTGATGACAAGAGCATAGATGCGGTGAGTATTGCTACACCGAACCATTGGCATTCGCTGGCCACTATCTGGGCCTGTCAGGCAGGCAAGGATGTATATGTGGAAAAACCGGGTTCGCACAATATTTTTGAAGGTCGCAAGATGGTAGAAGCGGCTCAAAAATATGATCGTATCGTTCAGCATGGCGTGCAACTGCGAAGCTCCAAAGCTTTGCAAGAAGCTGTTCAACATTTACGTAACGGAGTTATTGGCGATGTTTATATGGGGCGTATTCTTGTTTTTCGCTGGCGCGGTGATGATGGCATCGCCCCGTTTGAGCCTGTACCAGAAAACCTGGATTATGATCTGTGGTTAGGGCCCGGCCCTAAAATGCCCTTTAGCCGTAATATCGTTCATTACAAGTGGCATTGGCATTGGGAATTTGGTAATGGCGACCTTGGTAATCAGGGTGTACACGAAACCGATATGGCCTTGTGGGGACTGGGTATGGGCTTGCCGGATAGAGTGATGGCAAACGGCGGTAAATTCCTTTGGGATGATCATAAAACCACTCCCGAAGTGCTCACAGGCTCTATGCTGTATACCAAAGAAAATAAATTGCTAGAGCTCGAAGTGCGTCCCTGGTGCACCAATCTTGAGGATGGAGCGGGTGTCGGTAATATCTTTTATGGCTCTGAAGGGTATATGGTCATCAAGGGTTATAATACCTATGAGACGTTTCTGGGCAAAAATCGGGAACCTGGTCCTTCCGGCAAAGAGGGCGGTAATCACTATGCGAATTTTATCCAGGCCGTTGTCGCCCATGATAAATCTATTCTCAATGCCCCTGTTGAGACGGCTCATTTATCATCTGCAATTGCCCATATGGCAAATACAGCTTTTCGTCTCGGTCGGGTATTGGATTTTGATCCCATCACTGAACGGTATGTCGATGATGCTGAGGCCAATGAAATGCTTGGTCGTCATTATCGTCATCCATATGTTGTTTCCGATAGGGTATGAGTTTCTCGAGCCCGGTTGTCCGCAACCGGGCTTTTTTGCAAGTATTATCACTTTAGCATGTTATTATTGTTTTATTTACTTGACTATTTCTGAACAAATTTGTTAATTTGGTTAAGCATTTGGGATATTCTGAGGCATCGTATCACCCACCAAAAGACGTATTTGGCACTGTACGGCACCTACTGGTACTCACAACTCTTGCCGGATCTTGCAAAAGCAGAATTCTATTTTCTGTATTAAATAACAGAGTGAGGGGAATTAACAGAGGCAAAAAAGGTGCAAACTGATACCGGATTGAACACTGGCTATTTTATTTGTGACAGACGTGGGAATTTTCTATCTGCCAATGAAGCACTCTTTTCCTTAGCAGGTTATGGCGAGGACGAACTTCTTGAATTGAACATTTTGGATCTGATGGCCGAGGAAGATCAGCAAAAATTCCTTGATCAGTTTACGGATATGGAAGGCACGACGAGATTTTCTTTCGAGACCAAAATTGTCAGCAAAACCGGCCAGGAAAAACCGGTCGAGTTCAAAATGAATGCCATTATAGATGAATCCGATCGTACGCATGTGATCGGGTTTCGTGGCCATGTGGTGAATTTACCTGACGAAAAAAGTCTTGCCATCGCCTCAAACGATAGTGTCGATCAAAATCGTATGGTTGCCGAAATGATTGACATTATTCATCTGGGGTATAATGAACCTCTGGGTGTCTTGCTTAAGAGGATTTCTGAAACGATTTGTCAGGTTTTTGGCTTTAACCGTTCTACAATCGCCCTTCTTAACCGGCGCAAACGTGCGTTTGTCAAACAGGCAATGGTCGGTTATTCAAGTGTGCATGGCGGCTCGCTTGAGCAACGTGCTTTGGAAGTACCCCAAGAGGTTATCGATAGAATTTTTTCCGATCGATACAAGATTAAAGTCATCTATCATAACCAGGATCAGAGAGATACAAAGGCATATCTTAGCCCGGGCATGCCGGAACGTCGAACCGAAAAACGACATCCCGAAGAAGAGTGGCACAAGCGTGATTTGATCTTGCTTAATCTGATGGATCGTAAAGGTAAAACCTTTGGTTATATCTCACTTGACGATCCTTTGGAACAATCCTATCCCACGCGCTCCACGTTCCATAATCTCGAACTGTTTTCGTCGCTGATCAGTGTGACCATTGAAAACTATTATCGCTTTTCCAATCTGGAACGCAGAAACCGCAGACTCAAACAAGTGCTTGTTAACAGCAACATCTTTAAACTCTACCTCAGCTTATCCGAACTCCTCAAAGAGGTTGTCTGGTCAGTCAAATTTACACTCGATTTTAATCTGGTCTCTCTGGTATTGATCAGTAAAAAAACCGGGATGCTGGAAACAAAAGCTGTGGCCTGCGATGATAAAATCAAACTTTTGCAGATTCGTGAACTCAAATACGATCTTAAGGAATTTAGCGATTTACTAAAAGAAAGATATCGGGAAGGCAAGTCCTATTTTGTGCGCGATGAAGAAGCAGTATTGCATCATCTGAAACGCATCTATTATGGAGCTCGCATTCATGACCGTATACACGAGAGTTGGCCTGTTTGGGGTGCTATCCTGGTTCCGATAAAATCGCGGGATGGCAAGATTATCGGGTTTATTCTTGTCGATGATCCCTCTGAAGGAACTATACCGAATCGCGATATGTTGAGTATTCTTGAAATTATGGCCAATCAGATCGCTGTTGCAATTGATAATCGTGTCATGTATGTGCAAGCTCGTGAAAAAAATCAATCTGTGGACCCCCCACGCACGCAACCTGCTGAAACAAAGTTTTATGAAGAAAAAGAGGATTATTCCGGGGGCGGACTGCGAAAACTGGTGGAAAAGTTTTTACGATAAACAAATGTTAACCCTTTATGAATAACTCGAAATCTCTCGACCATCTGGAACAGCAAACATTGTTGACACTGGCCCGCCAGTCCATAATCGCTGCGGTGACAGTAAAAGAGTCTCTTCCTGTGCTTAGAGAACCAAAGGGGCGTCTTGCTGAAAAACGAGGGGCATTTGTGACTTTGCATCTTGATGGTCAACTGAGGGGGTGTATCGGTTTTATTTTTGCCACTAAACCCCTTTGGCAAACCGTTGTTGAGACGGCCGGGTCAGCAGCATTACGCGACCCCAGATTTTCTCCTGTAACACCCGATGAAGTCGATTCCTTGAATATCGAGATTTCTGCATTGTCACCTTTACAGAAACTCGATGATATTGAAGAGATACAAATTGGCCGGGATGGACTGCTGATCAATTATCAGGGTAAAAGCGGTCTTTTACTCCCCCAGGTCGCTGCCGAACATCATTGGGATGCGAAAACCTTTGCAGAACAAACCTGTCGTAAGGCCGGTTTACCGCGCCAAACTTATCTTGAACAAGAAACTGAAATTTTTGTTTTTTCGGCTCAGATTTTTTCAGAACCTGTTTGAAAAACGAACCGTTTTCATCTTTTGCAGTATGTTTACCCTTGGGTACGCCTGGTCTTTATCCACTCTTGTTATGTCACCCCCCCCCAGTTGACTCGCCTGATTGAAAGAACTTGATTATATCCCAAAGATTTTTAATCTTGTATTTCCTGAATTTTTGTAACGTCCACTGTATTATTTCGTACACTTCTACCAATCCGGATTATGATGATTATGATGACTGTATGACAAACAAACTTAAAATTTTTTTACTCAGTTTTGCTGCGATTTCCGGGGCCGCTCTCTACTGGATTATCTATCATCCCTTGATTCCCTTGAGCGCTGTTCATTTGCAATTTGGCAAAAGTGAGATTGTTCAAAAAGCCGATAGCCTTTTGGATGAATGGGGGTATGATGTAAAAAGAATCGAGCCCACTGTTCGGTTTGAGGGCGATCGTAAACTGTTGCAATACATCGAGAGCGAATATGCTCAACATTCGGATCTGCAACGATGGCGCAAAGAGTTACCCATTTATACATGGACTGTGACCTGGAATATCCAGGAATCCTCAGACGTTCTTGTTGCCGAATCCGATTTTGAAAAAATTGTCATGTGGTTGGATACAAATGGTCAAAGTCTCGGCTTTCGGGCCACCATGGCTGATGATAGTTCGGCAATCAACTTGCCTTCATCAAAAGCCAGAGCCAAAGCCGATTCTGTACTCGGCGCTGTGTTGGGTCAGGAACATAAAAAATATGAATTCT
>CAYNUX010000321.1:0-5067 GCA_964400115.1 uncultured Cytophagia bacterium | reverse complement strand
TGGCAAGACCACGACCAAAGAGATGATCAGTGCTGTATTGTCAGGTACCATTTCCGTACACAGAAATATAAAATCGTTCAATAATCATATCGGTGTGCCGCTGACTCTATTGGGATTGCGCGATGAGCATAAACTCTGTGTCGCTGAGCTGGGTACCAATCATTTTGGTGAGTTATCAAATTTGAGCAAGCTGGTGCAGCCCACCATGGTTTTGCTCTCGAATATCGGATATGCGCATCTCGAAACATTCGGCTCTTTAGAGGGCGTGCTTGAAGCTAAATTGGAAATTCTGCAAGGGGCTTTACCGAAAACAAAAGTGATATACCGCAAAGATGACCCTTTTTTGCGGCAGGTGGACTGGCAACAGCATCCTACAGTGTCCTATGGATTGAGCACTGATGCCGACATTCGCGGATCCATTGTTGATTGCGATAATAAGGGCAGGTATCGATTTAAATGCCTGGAAGAAGAATTTTCTCTATCTGTCCCCGGACGCCATATGGTCGATAATGCATTGGCGGCGATCGCAGTTGCCAGGCAATTTGATGTTGAACATTATCAAAAAGAGATAGAGTCTTTCGCTGCAGTCGATCAGCGTATGCAGGTCAGGGAACTCTCCGGCATGACGGTTATCCTGGATTACTATAATGCCAATCCGGATAGCGTAAACGCAGCTTTTCATACCATGTCCGATATTGAGATCAAGGGCGGACGCAAGATAGCGATTCTGGCTGATATGTTGGAGCTGGGAGAGCTTTCGAAAACCGAACATGAAAAACTGGCCCAGCGAGCGCTTGATTATGGCATCGATTCCTTGTTCCTGTTTGGCAATGAAATCCGGCATACATACAATATGGCAAAATCACTGGACTTTGATGTTGTAAGATATTTTGAACATAAAAAAGATCTCTTGTCTGAAATTCCTCATTATGTCAAGCCGGAAGATTTGATCCTGATCAAGGGATCACGAGGCATGAAATTAGAGGATGTATGGCACACATTCACCAATAGGACCTGATTATGCTCTATTATCTGCTGGTACCGTTTCGAGAAGAATTTATCTTTTTCAATCTTTTTCGGTATATCACTTTTCGTGCTGCTGCCAGTGCTGTTTTGGCCTTGTTGATAAGCTTATTGATCGGTCCCGCTATTATTCGACGCCTTAAAAAGATGCAAATCGGCGAAGAAATTAGAACGGATGGTCCCAAAACCCATCTGTCAAAAAAAGGAACACCCTCTATGGGAGGAATCATTATTATTATCAGTGTATTGATTCCGACTTTGTTGTTTGCCAAAATAGGCGAAACATACGTCTGGTTGGTGTTCTTGTCAACATTGTGGCTCGGTGCTTTGGGCATGCTGGATGATTATCTAAAGATCGTTAAAAAATTACCAAAAGGGCTGATCGGTCGTTACAAGTTGCTAGGACAGATTGTTTTGGGTGTCATTGTGGGTGTGGTTGTTTATTATTTTCCTGTGGTGGAAGAGGCTCGCTCTTCGACCACCTTGCCGTTTTTTAAAAATTATGAAGTAGAGTTTGGGATCTTTTATATTGCTGTGGTCGCATTTATCATTACAGCCATGAGTAATGGGAGCAACCTTACCGACGGATTGGATGGCCTTTTAATTGGCCTGGTCGCTATCTCTTCGATCGCTTTTGGCATCATAGCTTATGTCACAGGCCGGGTGGATTTTAGTGATTATTTGAATATTATTTATCTGCCGGGTGCCGGAGAGCTTACAGTTTATTGCGCTGCCCTTTTTGGCGCTTCTCTGGGGTTTATGTGGTATAATACATTTCCGGCTCAGGTTTTTATGGGCGATACCGGTGCGTTGGCTGTGGGGGGTGCCCTGGGAACCATTGCTGTGGTCATCAAAAAAGAACTTTTATTGCCTCTGATTTGTGGCATTTTTTTACTGGAGAGCTTGTCTGTTATTTTCCAGGTTTCGGTATTCAAACGAACCGGCAAAAGAGTGTTCAAAATGGCTCCCCTGCATCATCATTTTGAATTGCTTGGATGGCCAGAGCCCCGCGTTGTCGTAAGATTTTGGATCGTGGGGATTTTACTGGCCTTGCTGACTTTAACGACTTTTAAGATAAGATGAGAAAATCAAAACTGGAAAAATTTTTACAGATCGATTTCATCTTGCTCAGCTCTGTTTTGGCACTCGTCGTCATTGGGCTGGTTTTTGTATATTCGGCCTCTTCATACAAAGCCGAACAAGCCTATGGAAATAGTGCGCACTATTTGATTCAACAAATTGCCCGGGTTATGGTTGGGCTGATGGTTATGATTTTTGTGTCTATGATCGATTTTAAACGCTGGTTACAATGGGCTCCTATCTTTTATGCCTTGAGCATATTTTTGCTCGTTCTATTGTTTTTGCCTTTGCCCATCGTTGCCACCATAAAGGGAGCATCCCGCTGGCTCAGAGTGGGCCCTATAACCATCCAACCATCGGATTTTGCCAGGTATGCACTTGTGCTCGTCCTGGCTCGCGTGTTGGTGTCTGAACGTCGGTATCTGCAAGACTTGAACAGCTATATAAAACTGCTTTTCTTGGTAGGGGTTGTTGTCTTGCTTGTTGCATTGGAACCCGATCTTGGTACGGCCATGCTCACCATTTTTATCGCCTTTGGTATGTTCTTTTTTGCAGAAATCAATGGTGGATTTTTGCTTGCGACGATCTTGTCTTCGTTTAGCCTCGGATTGGTATATATTCTGAGAAATGGCTATCAGCTGAGTCGAGTGCACTATTTCGTCAACCAGTTTACAGAGCGAGAATTCAGCTGGCAAGTCAAACAGGGATTGATCAGTTTCACTCAGGGAGGATTGCTGGGAAAGGGGCTGGGAGGCGGTCAGCAAAAATACGACTTTTTGCCGGAGGCACACAAAGATTTTATTCTTTGCGTTATCGGAGAAGAAATCGGGTTCATCGGTATATGTCTGGTGCTGGGCTTGTTTATGCTGGTTATTTTACGCGGTCTTCGTATCGCAAGACAGGCCCCTAATGCATATGGGCAGCTCCTGGCTGCCGGAATAAGCCTTGCCATCGGATTGTATGCATTTATGAATGCTGCCGTAGTTTTTGCGATTGTGCCGACGACCGGGATTCCATTACCTTTTATTTCATATGGCGGATCTGCTATGGTTACCAATCTGGCAGCAATTGGCATATTGTTAAATATTTCCAGGCAGGGTTCAGCCGCTTATGAGCGTCAAGTCGGTTGGAGAACCATGCAATCCAGACTCAAACGACCGGCTTTTTCATAATTCGCAGCCTGGTGTGGAGCCTATGCAGCAAAATAATCAAAATCAGACCTATATGTTTGCAGGAGGAGGAACAGGAGGACATCTTTTTCCTGCATTGGCGATTGCACAAAAAATTAAGGAAATTCAACCTCAATCGCGTATTTATTTTGTCGGAACCCGAAAAGGATTGGAAAACCGGATCATTCCTGATCTTGGCTTCCCCCTTTATCGTTTGTCTGTGCGGGGTTTTGATCGTTCCAGACCCTGGGTAAATGGTTGGATTCTTTTACGCTTGTTTTGGAGTTTACTGCAGGCCTTTGTTCTCATTATAAAAATTCGCCCGTCAGTGGTGATCGGCACGGGCGGTTATGTAAGTGGTCCCGTGTTATTTGTTGCAAGTTTGTTGAAAAAAAAGACGATAGTGCAGGAACAAAATAGTTATCCGGGCATAACTACCCAATGGCTTGCAAAGCGTGTGGATCAGGTGCACATTGCATTCCTGGATGCAAGAGACCACTTGCCTGATGCCGAAAGCATCGAGCATAGCGGGAATCCTGTCAGAGAATTGTCAAAGTGTGATTCCATAGAAAAAGCGCGGCAACATTTTAAACTCTTGCCGGATTCACCCACACTGTTTGTCTTCGGCGGTAGTCAGGGTGCTCGTATTGTCAATGATACACTTTTGGATGCGCTCCCTGACTTGATGCGGGAAACCGATATCCAAATACTGTGGAGTACAGGACAAACCGGTTATAGCAAAGTCTGTCAGAATGTCAGGAACTTTGAGAATAGAATTCAAATTGTAGGATTTATCGAAGAAATGGGAATTGCGTATCAAGCCGCTGATTTTGTGCTATGCAGAGCCGGGGCCCTGACTCTGGCAGAATTGACCAACCAGGGTTTGGCAGCGATATTGATTCCCTTAAAAGCTGCGACAGGGAATCATCAGGAAGCCAACGCAAAATCACTCGTCAGATTGAATGCTGCTGTGATGATAAGAGAGGATGAACTGGATAAACATCGATTGATCACAGAGATCAAACATCTGGCCATGGAACCTCACTTGCGGATTGCCATGGGGCAGGCAGCTCAAGCAAACAGTTTTCCAAATGCCACTAAAACACTGGCCCGTTCTGTCATCACTCTGGCCCATTCGACGAAAAAATGATCGATGTTACGGGACCGGCCTGTAAAATATATGATTTTTTATTTAATGGACTCTTTGTATGGATTTGTTAAAAATTGGCAAGAAAACTCTGGCATACCTGGCAGCCACATTACTCGGTCTCAATTGTACGTTTTTACTTTTGAGTTATCACTCAGCCGGTGGAACCAGCACAACAATGCCTTCAGTTGATGAAATGATTCCTGAACCGGTGCAAAAATTGCCGAAAACACTAAAGTCCATGAAAAAGCCTGCGGACAGGGATTTGGTTTCCCTTTCCGTACCTGTTGTTCAGGAATATATCGCCGGACATTTGCAAACAGGTACTCCGGTGTTAAGGCTTGTATATCAGGATAAAATTTATTATTTGAACAAAAATCTGGAATTTGTAAAAGATTCTTCCGCTGATGTCCTTGTACTGACCTCAGAAGATATAGAGTTTGATCTCAAAAGCAAAACGCTTGCCGGAAAAAATATGGAACATACAATCGAACTGATGCAATATGCAAAACAGTACAGTAAACTATACCCGAAAATTTCAGAAATCCATATCGATCCGCAGATCGGTTGGGTGCTCTATTTGAACGGAGAACATCTTTTACCCATTGTGGTCGGGTGATGAGATCCACTAAGAGGTTTTCCGTACCA
>CAYNUX010000320.1:0-5068 GCA_964400115.1 uncultured Cytophagia bacterium | reverse complement strand
TGGGAGGAGATTCCCTGTTGGCCACACAGATTGCAGCCCGAATGCAGTCCACCCTCGGAGTATTTGTCGATCTCGAGCACATGTTCAAAGATCCGACCATTGCTCACCTGGCCGGAATTCTCTCTGAACAGCTGTTGGATGACATGGATCCGGATGAATGGTCTGATTTGATGAATGATCTCGAGGATGACGAAAATGAATAGAGATAAATTCAAACGATATGAAGCATTGACCCCGCAACAGAGGCGCCTTTTGGAAAAAAAAGCGCTGGAAAGGCGTTTGCAGCAGGCGAAACAGAATACAATTCCCAAACGCAGCCAGCAAGATCGCGCACCTGTCTCGATGGCGCAGAAACGGCTGTTTGTATTATATCATTTGCAACCGGATACCAGTGTTTATCATCTGCCTACACGACTCGGGATCGATGGTCATTTTCATGTCAATGTTTTTCAAAAGAGCATCGATACCCTGGTGGCGCGGCATGAGATCTTGAGAACCACGTTTCATAGAACGGATGAATCTATTTTTCAGACCATTCATGCTGATTTCAAGGTGCCGGTGCACGTCATCGATTTGACAAAGACAAAGGATGCCACCGAAACTCATGTCGATCATGCCAAAGCCTTGACCGCCCAACCCTTTCAACTCGACCGAGGTCCGCTGCTACGCATCGTCATTTATCGATTTGCTCCTGAACAAGCCATTTTGTTATTTGTTTTTCATCACATTATTTGTGATGGTTTGTCTATGAATATATTGGTGCGTGAATTGATGGCCTGCTATACCGCGTATCGTGATCAAAAAACACCTCAACTCCCTTCCCTCCGGGTTCAGTATGGTGATTTTGCAGAATGGCAGTTAAAGCAATTCACACAACCGGCATTCAACGAACAAAAACAATTTTGGGTACATAAACTGGAACATATACCCGATACCATATCACTGCCCACTGATTTCGAATATCCTGCCGAACAACGATTCAAAGCCAACGTAACCACAATACAACTCGGTCATGATTTGGTGACCCAACTCAAACACATGGCTAAAAATAGCAATGCTTCCCTTTATATGGTTTTGCTGGCAGCCTTTGCTTATTTGGTTCATCGTATCAGTCACCAGGACGAGTTTGTAGTGGGTACCCCTGTCGGGAGCCGGCCACATGCAGATCTGGAACCTTTGATAGGCTTTTTTGTCAACACCCTTGCACTGGTCATGCGAGTGCAAAGCAAGCTGACGTTTCAAGAGTGGCTTGCATTGGTCCGTCAAGAATGCTTGCTGGCGTTCAAAAATCAACAGGTTCCGTTTGATTGGCTGGTCGAACACATCAAACCGTCTCGCTTGCCGAACCGGCCTCCGCTGGTACAGATCTTGTTTGTGATGCAAAACATGCGTATCGAGTCCCCCAGAATTCCCGATGTAAAAATTAACCCTCTTGAAGATCTTGATCATATATGCGGGTATGAGTGGATAGCGGTGTGTAAAAAGAATAAAAACGGACTCGTGGTCGAATTTGAATGGCCGATCAGCTTGTTCACCCAGGCGACCATGCAGAGATGGCTGGCGGCGTATCGGAATATACTGCTGCAGATTGCCGCGAATCCGGTCATGCCCCTGAAAAACATAGAATTGTTGGATCAGAGTCTGATCGACCGTCATGTGCATTCGCTTACTGCTGTCAATGCTGACGAGTTGCACACCATCCCGCAGATGATCCCCCACTCGGATCGACTGGCAATAAAAAATAAAGGGTCACAATTAACCTTTGAACAGCTGCACCATCAAAGCGACCTGCTGGCTTACACTCTTTTGTCCACGATCGAACCCGAACCCGAGATGCGAATTGCCGTATTGATGCCCAAATCTCTACAAACCGTTCCCAGTGCAATGGCGATTTTCAAGAGTGGTGGGGTATATGTGCCGATTCCGAATGATTATCCCGACGAACGAATTGCGTTTATGCTGCAGGACAGCCGATGCCGGGCCATTCTGACCCTGGAGAGCCTCAAGCACCGTTGCTCCCCCTATGGGGTGCCGGTTATCACCGTGGATTCCTTGAACACCGAGCCGGTTCATCGCCCTGTATCCCTAACCGTTACGCCGCAACACCTGGCGTATATCATTTATACCTCAGGCACCACAGGCCAGCCCAAAGGGGTAGAGGTGGCACATGGGGGTTTTACGACCATGATTAAAGACTCGATCGCACGGTTAAAAATTACAGCCGACGATCGTGTATTGTGGTTTTTTTCATCGGCTTTTGACGGCTCACTGTTTGAAATGTTTACCACACTGTCATGTGGCGCCACCCTGGTGATCCCACAACCATCCGAACTGTTGGATCCGGAATTATTTGCAAAATTGCTGCATAAAGAACGAATCAGCGTTGCTACTCTGCCCCCGAGTTTTATCCAGTCGGTCGGATTCGAGGTATTAAAATCCGTTCGGTTGCTGTTGACAGCCGGTGAGCGAGCTATCCCTTTGCCGGATCCGGATCGGCCGCAGAAAAGCTACTGGAATCTGTACGGACCCACCGAAGCCTCTGTTACGACCACAGCCCGGGATATTCAATATTCTGATGCCGATAAAACCGGAAGGCTCCTCGGGTATCCGTTGCCGCATGTCGGACTCTCGATCCTCTATGCCAATAGCGACCGCTTGCAACCGGCGAACGCTGTGGGTGAAATTTGTATCAGCGGCATCCAGGTGGCCCGTGGGTACCAGAATCAGCCAGAATTGACCCAACGCATGTTCGGAAAACATCCCTATCGCCAGGAGCTTTTTATGTATCGCACCGGTGATCTGGGCCGGGTGTTGCACGATGGCAGCATCGAGCTTCTCGGAAGAAAAGATGATCAGCTCAAAATCCGCGGATATCGCATCGAACCCCGTGAAATCGAACAGGTCATCTTGAGACGGCCTCTTGTTTCTCAGGCTACGGTGGTCTTTCACAAAATCTCGCACTCTTTGGTGGGTTTTGTGGTCGGCACTGACATCGATGTGGACGATCTCGAGAGACATTTGCATGCGAGTCTGCCCCACTATATGATTCCGTCACATCTTGAGCGTCTCGATAGCATGCCAAAAACCGTAAACGGAAAAATCGATACCACCCTGTTGGAAAAATGGTCCATCAAGACTTGTCAGCAAGAAAAGGTTGCACCGCGAAATGAGCGGGAACGAATGATATGGTCTGTCTGGTCCGATATCTTGAATCACGAATCCTTTGGGATTCATGATTCCTTTTTCGACCTTGGCGGAGATTCCATCAAAGCCATTCAAATGTTGGCACAGATCCGACGCCAGGGATTTTCGCTGCGTGCTCAAGATATCTACCGATATCCCACCATTGCTCACCTGGTCGACAATCTGGGTGAAACGGGACAGAGCAACGAATCTTTAACAGAATCCGACACCCTTTTTCCTCTGACTCCTGTACAAGCCTGGTTTTTTGATTTTGTGGTGACGGAACGAAATCAATTCCTACAAAAAATATCTCTGAACAGTTCTCAGCGAATCGATCCGGATGCCTTGCAAGCAGCACTTGAACAGCTGGCTGACCGCTATGACAGCTTACGACTGCGCTTTGATACAAAAAAAGGGTTACAATACTATTCTCCGCATGCTTTGTTTCCCCTGGAATTCGTTGACGTAACATCAGGATCAATGGATATGCAGGCAACAGAATTCGAGCTTCAATCCCGTATACACCTGGATGAGGAAACTCCGCTGCTTATGGCCATCGTGTATCGTCTCGGTTCCAATGACCTCGTTCGTTTGATCTTTCATCATCTGATCATCGATGCAGTGTCCATGCGTTTCGTGATCCAGGATCTAAACGAGCTCTATTCCGCATTGATCGCAAACAACGAGGTAACCCTTCCGCCGGTTACGGCGTCCTATCAATCATGGGCCAGAGCTCTACATGACTATGCTCAAACCGAAACCATTCAGGAGCAGATCGGCTATTGGCGTTCCATAGAATCGGTCATGCAACGCGTATTGCCTGTTCAACAGGGCGCGGTTGACAATATTCACCGCGGGTCACACACTCTCGGCGATACGCTGGATAAACGCACCGGTCAGAGGCTGTTTTTGCTGCCCGGTAACATGTTGACGCGAATCCTGGTTACAGCCATAGGTTGGGCGCTGTCCGGCTGGATCAGTCGGGATCAATTTGTGGTCAATCTGGTCAATCATGGTCGCGAGATGGCGGAATTAGACATGGATGTGAGCCGAACCACCGGATGGTTTACCTGCTTTTATCCGTTCGTCTTTGGCCGTCAGGACTCGTTATCCGACACTCTGAAAACCGTGTCAGAACAACTGGACACAGTTCCGCATAACGGAATCGGCTATGGCGTATTGAAATATATTCTTAAAGCGTTGCGAGGTGGACAGGCAGAACTCTCTTTGAACTATTTGGGCAAGACTGCTACGGCTTCCCGGGGAGAGACACCGGCCTTGTCTCCTGTTTTCCTGCCCGAACACCAGTTGTATGGCCCGAATCAGCAGCGGAATGCTGAATTGGAGCTGGCATGTTTGTTTGTCGATCACACTCTGACACTGTATGCCATCTTTCATCCCCAGCGTTTGGATGGACAAGAGGTACAGAGGTTTCTCGAAAGGTGGTCAAACGCCTTGACAGCTCTGTCAGAGGATTTGAATATCGATCACCCCGAACCCAAACGCTGAATCTATTTGCCCAGGGCTGGCTATTATTTCATCCCCCTATTGTACAAGCAGAATCATTGAACTTACGCAAAGCGGTCAAGTCGCCAGGGCGACAAGAAAAAATAATAGTTACAGTCTCTGGGCCACATGAATAAATTCCAAACCAGAGGATGAAAGAGTTGATAGTGAGGTTAGTTTATCGCAGGTTTGAGATAGATGCTTGGCTTGCTTTGCGCGTTTGCGTGAGATTAACCAGCGACTCGGTAGTTTCAAACAAAATGGATATTACATATTTTCTACAAAGATCCTGAGAATTTCGGGCATCTCTTTATTTGTTTCTACCCTTCCCTGCACAAAATCATCGCGGCCGCCGCCTTTGACGTTGGTCAGGGATTTG
>CAYNUX010000319.1:0-5085 GCA_964400115.1 uncultured Cytophagia bacterium | reverse complement strand
GGCCATAGCCGATCAATTGAGCAAGCAAACCGGTATCAAAGAATATGATATTCTTTTCACAGAGCGGGAATTCAAAAAAGCGAGTATGACGTTCTTTGTAAATGAAGACCCCACAAACTGGAAATGAGGCTTATGAAAGACAGCAAAACTCTATTCGAAAATGCACAAAAAGTGATTCCGGGCGGTGTCAATTCACCGGTAAGAGCCTTTCGCGCGGTCGGTGGCCGTCCGCCATTCATTGAACGGGCCAAAGGAGCAAAAATATGGGATGTAGAGGGCAATGAATATATCGATTTTGTCGCCTCCTGGGGACCCATGATTTTAGGGCATGCCCATGATGAGGTTGTAGATGCCCTGCAAAAAGCTGCAGCCAGAGGAACGAGCTTTGGAGCCAACTGCGAAATCGAAGTCGAGATGGCCAATTTCGTGGTCAATTGTGTTCCCTCCATAGAAAAGATCCGTATGGTCAATTCAGGCACAGAAGCGACCATGAGCGCCATTCGTCTGGCACGGGCGTTTACAGGCAAAGATAAACTCATAAAATTTGAGGGATGTTATCACGGCCATGGAGATGCTTTTTTGTCCAAGGCAGGATCCGGTGCCATGACCCTCGGCATTCCCGGATCACCTGGAGTGACAGTTGCCACTGCCCGGCATACCCTGAACGCTGTCTATAACGACCTGGAAAGCGTAAAGAATCTTTTCTCTGCGCATCCCAAAGACTTTGCTGCGATCATTGTCGAACCGGTAGCGGGCAACATGGGAGTCATTCCTCCCAAACCAAAATTTTTGCAGGGATTAAGAGAGCTGGCAGATGAATATCAGAGTGTATTGATTTTTGATGAAGTGATCAGCGGATTCAGGCTGGGACTAGGTGGCGCTCAGCAGCGTTTCGGTGTTACGCCTGATATCACGACATTAGGCAAGATCATCGGAGGCGGACTCCCTGTAGGTGCTTTTGGGGGTAAGGCTGAAATCATGGATCTGTTGGCCCCACTGGGTCCCGTTTATCAGGCCGGTACTTTATCCGGTAATCCGTTGGCATTGACCGCAGGGTGGACGACCTTAAAGATCCTGAACCAGGATGGATTTTACGAACAATTGGAAAGCAAGGCCGGGAAATTTTTCAAAGAATGGGCAGGAGAATTCGATCGTGTGGGGGTTCCCTCCTTTTCGAACCAGATGGGTTCAATGGCCAGTACATTTTTCACAAAAGGACCGGTCCATCATTATGAGCAGGCGGCCCAATCAGATACAGAACTGTTTGCCCGTTATTTCAGAATGATGCTGGCAGAGAGAATCTATTTGGCACCTTCGCAGTTCGAGGCAATGTTTGTGTCTGCCGCCCATGGTGAGAAGGAACTGGACCAGGCCTTGTCTGTCCATCGCAAAGTGTTGAGCCAACTCTAGGCATCCGTTTTTTCGATCCCATACTCTTTTATTTTACGCCACAAAGTGGTGCGGCCGATCCCAAGCACCTCTACCGCCCGGTCATAATCCCAGTTCAATGTCTGCAAGATGTGACGAATATGCTGCTCTTCGACGATTTTCAAGGGCAGCAGCTCGCTTTCATCTCTGGCTTTTGCGGAGGATTGCCAATATTTTATACGCTTTGGCAAATCTTCAGGAGTGATTTGAAAACCGACACAAAGGGCCACAGCCCGTTCCATGGTATTTTCCAGTTCCCGCACATTTCCGGGCCAGGGATAAGCGAAAAGAAACTCCCGGGTTTCTGCGGAAATACCGATAACCCGTTTTTTCATTCCTTCGGCATATTTTTGCAAAAAGTGATCTGCGAGCAAAAGGATGTCTTCCCTGCGCTCTGTCAGGGGAGGCACATCGATTTGTACTACGTTTAACCGATAATAGAGATCATGCCGGAATTGGTTGTTCTCAACGAGCTTATCCAGCCTGCGGTTGGTGGCTGCGATCACCCGGGCGTCGATCTTTTGAAACTCATTGCTTCCCACCTTGCGCATCTCGCCTTGCTGCAAAACACGCAACAACTTTACCTGAAAAGCCGGTGAGGTATCTCCGATTTCATCCAGCATAAATGTCCCACCGTCAGCTTCTTCCAGCAATCCCTTTTTATTGGTGGAAGCACCGGTAAAAGCACCCTTGACGTGTCCGAATAACTCACTCTCCAACAGAGTATCAGGCATGGCACCGCAATTCACCACGATGAACGGACGATCTTTTCTAGGACTATTTTCGTAAATTGCCTTTGCAATCAGTTCTTTCCCTGTTCCGCTGTCACCCTGGATCAGTACCGTGATACTGGTCTGAGAAATGCGGGCAATGAGTTCGAGAATGCGCTCAATGGCATCACTTTTGCCAATGATATCACCAAACCGGTATCGCTCTTTAGAGTAGAACCACGAAAAAAATCTGCCCAGTTCGTCCTCGATCAGTGTGCGCACACCATTCTCTTCTTTGGAGTGACGATTTTGCAAATCATCGATATTGTAAGAAAAGAGATTATAAATTTTGTTTATGCGGGCATCTGGTACCAGTGAAGTATCCAGGTTTACCATCAAGAAAGGCAAATTTTTGCGCCGTTCCATGGTCGCACGCAACGAGTCAACGGTAAATGCCTGGGCAAAATCCTGATTCATCCGCAAGACAACTTGAATTCCACCCAGGGGTTCGTACAACTCGTCAGCGTCAAGCGCTTTGCCATGAAAACGAAAAGCCAACTGATTACTCTTGAAATGATCTTGATGAAGAAACAGGCAGTCCTGAAACTTTTGCACGGGTAAAGTATCTAAAATAGGCTCAGTAGATTCATTAGAACCAACAACCAAAAGTGAACATTTGCTAAAGGATCGAAAGATCTTGGTGATCAAATCTTCCAGCTGCTTGGCAACGGCAATATAATCATAACTCTGATCGGTTTTTCGTGTACGGCTAAAAAGCATCAAAGCGGTCTGGTAAAGCCTGTTCAGTACAGGGCCCACGGTGTGGATCGTTTCTTTGTTGGCATTCAGGGCACGTGAAGTCTGTTCCAAAAAGTCGTTCTCTTGATTCTCGATAAAAGTTTCAAGGCCAACGCTCATTTGTAAGAAATGTCGCACAGCTTCCGATCCCTGTAACCTGTGAAAAGGGGTATCCTCGGCCAGAGAAGGCATTAGATTAAAATAGAATCCTCGCAAAGAAGGGTTGTTTTCTGTATCATCACCCAAACAAAAAAGTTCCAATGAATGACGTGAAGGAACAAACAACGCCTCGCGAGCCTGATGCGGGGCAAGGGATAGCAAACACGAATTCACCCTGTCGCGGTTCTGCACAGTTTGATAAAGCTGTTCCCAGACTTTATCCGGAATATTATTTTTATGTAATCCAAAGGCTACGATTTGCATGATTTATCGATAAAGGTGCATTTGAGTGAAAAACAATGAAACAACCAAAAACGTTAAAATCAAGGCGATAAAGCCAATCACCGACAACCAGGCCGCCCGTTGGCCCTGCCACCCCATTCGCCAACGCGCATAGAGATGAAACGCATAAATCGCCCAGGTAAATACAAAAGAAATAAACTTGGGGTCGAGGGGAAACGGGGTGCCCCAGAGTTGCATGGCCATAAAAAAGCCCAATAGCATGCCAATAGTGGCAAAGACAAAGCCCAACGAAGCAGCTGTGGAATTCAAGCGATCGAGCAGCTCAAGGGAAGAAAGTCTGGAGAAAAAGAACCCGAGCTGCTTTTGGTGCAATTCCCGGTTGAGCAACAGATGCATGACACTGGCAATAAATGCGATGACAAATCCTGCATAAGCCAACAGCATAAAAATAACATGAATCTGAAAGATTGTGCCAATCTGTTCAAGCTGGGGAGATAATGTTTTCTCAGGCTCGAGCCCAAGACTGGACACCAGCTGTAAAAGAAGGATCAGTGGCGCGATCACCACTCCTAAAGATTTATCGTTGATATAAAATTCCAGTATGATATAAAGAATAACGAATACGAGCGTGACGCTAAATAAAACCTCGTACACGCTTGCAATGGGTAGTCTTCCCATAACTCGAGCGGCATGGATGAAACTAAAGATATGCAAAAACATGCCCAGGCCTAAAAGCGGTGTCGTGAACCACTGCCATGCTTTTTTTTGCTGGACAAAGAATCCAACATAGCCAATGGTTGCAGCACCATAAATCAGTAGAACCAGTCCCTGCAAAAATTGAATAGACATATCATAACTTCCTACAAGTGAACGCCACATCCGAATGAACAGAATCCACCAAGCGGATAGATTAATTATGTTGAATGGTACGCATTTTTGGGGAATTTTGCAAAATCTAAAAAAAACGGCCATAGTTGCCGGGATCACACATACCGGCGATCCAGCCGATCATGACCTAGCGATTTTTAGGGGTAAAAGGTAACATGAGTACAAATTCAGCACGATCGGATTGTGGCAGTTCCCAAAAGCAAGCGTGATCAAAAAGGCGCCAAAAGAGACAAAAAGCGGTTGAGTGGAATGTTTATCGGTATCAGAGTTTTCGCCAAGATTGCTCTCACGCACCCGGCTAAAGATGGCAGCCAGCAATGAAAACAGAGTCAGAATGAAAAACAATCCATAGATGGAATTTAAAAAAGGCAGTGTAAACAAATAAAAAGATGCAGAATGGTTCAAAATGGGTTCAGTCACATCACTCGATGCCTGATTGAGAAACAAGAGCACGACATCCCAGTTGGCTAAAGCCCACATGCCTGCAACGATTGTGGATATGAATCGGGTGAGCCAGGCCAGTCCTTTGACCTGATCAGACATTTTCAGGGTCAACACCCACGAGATGCCAAAGCCCAGTGCGATACCGACGAGCACCATGACAAGCTTTGTGACGATTTCCGTCCAAAACCTGGTTTCATAACCCAGTGAAACAAACCAGAGCCACTCGCCATAAAATCCCATAAACCAATAAAAAAGAATTGTGACGCCAACAAGAAGAATTGCGATAAAAACCGGAAATCTTTTTTGTCGCTGAACTCCCTTTACGGCTAGAAAAATCGATAATCCGAGAAGAATTAACAAAAGTGCTAAATACATAAGGACTCCTTTACGATACAGGTTGACCTGCTCTGATATA
>CAYNUX010000318.1:0-5117 GCA_964400115.1 uncultured Cytophagia bacterium | reverse complement strand
TGAGAAATCTCGGTGCAGTGAGGCGTTTATCGGCTTTGGATGCACCGGGTTGTGGGTCGGGAAAAGGCAGCCAGATTTCCGACACTTCATCGCGCTTGAAAAAAGTGTCCACGAATTCAATGTGGGTGCGCACAAATCCTACATTATCCAAACCTTCCTCGAACGCTGTTTTTGCACCGACCCAAAGACGGTCTCCTTTTTTGTCAATGCCGATAAAGTGACGGTCAGGAAACATTCGACCCATGGCCAGGCTATACTCTCCGCGACCGCACGCTAGCTCGAGGGTGATGGGTTTATCTGCATCGAAGAAATGGGTGTTCCAGTGGCCTTTCATTCCCATGGGGTGGGTGCGGGTATTGGGAAACAGTTCAAAATCGGCAAATTTTTGCAGTTTGTTCTTTGGCATTCCGTGTTCCGGTGATCTTTTATCTATTCCAGGTCGAGACGGTTTACATGGACACTGCGTTGTGCCAGCTGTCCAAGAATATAGTTGGTATGTTCGAGATCGCGTGCCAGCCATTCAGGAGGAATGATACCGGGTTCAGAGTATCCTTTTTCCAAGATCAATCGCACGGCTGCAGTACAAGTATAGCCGGTCGTACGTGCCATGGATGAAATCCCCAGCATAAATGTATCATAGAGATCATAACGGACCTTAAATGGCTTGCCTGATGCTCCTTTTTTTCCCTCGATTTGTACACGCATGATTGTAATCTCGGGTTCATCCGGTTCAAGCTTCCAGGCCTCGAACAGTAGCTTTGATGTCAGATCCATGGGCCTTATAGGCATGTCATTCACTTCGGTCGTTTTGGGGCTAAAAAAGCCGCAGTGACTCAGGATCTCCATGAGACTGCGATGCCCTGGATAGCGCAATGTCTTTTCTTTCATATTGGGGATATCGACCGTTTCGAGCAATGTGCGCAAGCCATCGGTATTAAAGGCCTCCAGGGTACCCACAGGGGCCAAGTCGATGCGCTGGGGCTCGGAAAGGGCCGGCCGGGTGACGATTTCGCCTTTTTCTTTGAGACGAGCCGGACGTGTATATTCTTCCAGCACATCGCTGGGCGAAAACGGAGCCTTGTACTCGAACGGCCATGACCTCTGTACGGGCAAGCCGCCCACATAACAGACAAAAGAGTCCACATCGTCATGAAAGGCGTGCATTCCGAGCAGCATATTGCTCAATCCGGGAGCCACGCCGCAATCGACAATTGCGGTCACCCCATTTGACTTTGCACTTTTCTGTAACTGGAATGGATCCTGTTCGAAAAAGGAAATATCCACCACCGGTTTTTTTAGAGTGAGGAGTTTCTCCAGGGTCGCGAACCCGATGTTTCCCGGCAGGGCATTGACCACGAGATCTGCAGCCTTGAGTTCTTGTAGCCATTCCTGTCCGTTTACACAATCCAGACAGAAAGTTTTGATACGAGGTTCAGTCAGTGTATGCAAACGGGCTTGATCCCGGTCAATGACCGTCACGTCATAATTATCCGGGAGATCACGGGCAATAGCGTGGCCGACAAGGCCTGCGCCAAGAACAAATACATGAGCCATAAAAAGTCCGGTTTATGGTTAATTTTTTGATTCGGGTTTATTTAGAGTTGAATTCACTTTATGATTTACTCACGCAAAACCGCCAAGTTACGCAAAGAAAAAACCCGTCAAAGTGGCTTTAATGTTCTGTTAAATAATGGGGTGCATATATAATCCCCAAAAAGGGTTTATTGAATAATTAGTCAATTGTAATAGCTACTCTTTGCGGCTTTGAGTCTTTGGATGAGGTTTATCAACGATTTTTTTGGACAAGAGTGAGTTGAAATATATTGCTACTCACATGAGCCATCGGCACTTGGCTTGTTTTGTGTTGCAACAATTCAGGCATAGTTCCTTTTTTAAATGAGGCGGCGTCCGGGTTGCAGTTTCGAGATGTCGCCCTGTACCTCCAAGCCCGCCCATTCTCCTCTTCCTATATAGAATCTGTCATCCTTTAGAGACTGTAATTGAATATCTGCTTTGGTATCCAGACTTTCCATGATGCGGCTAGTCATGTTGCCTCTTTCGGGTCCCAACAGTTTTTCGGGTTGCCCGGTTCGTTCTATATTTACCTGTAACCGGGTGTTACGGTTTGCAAATTTCAGCAAGATTTGATGGTCATTGACCTCGATACGTTCGATAGCTGAGCGGTTATAGGTCGTCCATCGATAGAGTTTCTGCTCGTTGAGCAAACCGACAATAAATCCTGTAAAATGCCCCTTGAGCCAGGGAATAGTGGCAACAGACAGAGACAGACTTGTTCCGGGTTTGTCAAAATGGTTGCTTTGCATCCAGATATAAGCAGAGGGAAAGCCGGTTCCCCAATCCTTTTCCGTGTATCCTCGGCCCTCTGTAAAATCGATCATGCGATCGTTTATTCTCATGTGTCCTTGCAGGGCGTGATCCATACTCAAAATTCCGTGATAGCACTGCATGGCGGGCAGCCAGGCATACCATCCCATGGCACCCGGCGACCACAAGCGTACTGGCCAGGAATTGAGGTTATTCGTGCAGATTTCACCCTGTACACGTAACTCGCCCGAAGCCAGATTCAGAACGACTTTTTTCTGGCTGAATTCATTTTGATGGATTTTGATATGAAATTTTTTGCGGCTTGCAAAAAAATCAGTCATGGGAAAACGATAATAGGTACTTTTTTGCAGGGTAGGGGATAAGAGCTGAATGAACGCATGTGGATCCCGCCCCTTGGCAATGCCGGGAATCACGACGAGTCCGTTTTGCCGCGTGGCATCCACCCATTTGAAATACCAGCCTTCAAAATAGTCGGAATTGAATTTTCGGCCCTGATAGCGTTCCGGATGCAAAAGGGGCATGGATTTCCTTTGTCAGAGTTTATGTACATCATTGCAAAAACGTAAAGACCATGGAAAATAAAAAAAGCGTTCTCTTTTATTTTTTTGTCACGTTGCTTCTAGTAACTGTGCGCATCCAGTTTGACTTTACCACGGAACACCCAATAGATGGATATAGTATAGGCCAGCACCAGTGGAATACCCATAATCGCGATGGTTAGCATGATCTGCAAGGTCTTTTGTGATGATGCAGCGTTATAGATCGTCAGACTATTGGCTGCCATTGGATTCGAAAAGATGAGGTTGGGATACATGCCGATGCCAAAGAGTCCCAATAGTGCGATCATGGCAATACAGGAAGAGAGAAAGGCCCAAAAATCCCTGCCGTGATAGATCTGGCGTGGGATATTGGCAATGGCCAAAACATTGAGTGCGGGAAGAACGAAAAAGACCGGATTTGCCCGAATTTGGTCGGTCATGTGAGGTACATACAGCAACGTGGCCATGGTGGTTAGTACGTACATGAGAATGAAAAAAATCATGGTGTTTTTGATCCATCCGCGCAGTTTGTCATGCAGTTCGTCTTCGGTTTTCATGACACCATAGATGGCGCCGTGCATCATAAACAGTGCTACGGTGGTGATGCCGACAAGCAGGGCATAGGGATTCAATAATCCCCAAAAGGTTCCCGCGAATTCATGACTGCTATCGAGGGGTATTCCCATGGCAATATTTCCCAGAGCCACGCCGATGAGCAGCGAAGAAAGAATGCTACTAACGCTAAAACTGATGTCCCAGAATTTGCGCCATGTTGAGTGCGACTGTTTCGAACGAAATTCAATGGCCACGGCGCGAAAAATGAGTCCGAACAGCAAAAGCATAAATGCGATATAGAATCCGGAAAAAGCTGTGGCATAGACCTCTGGAAAGGCGGCAAACAGGGCACCTCCGCCAGTGACCAGCCAGACTTCATTGCCGTCCCAGACCGGACCGATCGAGTTGATCATCAGTCTTCTTTCCGTATCGGTATGGGTAAAGAGATGTAATGCTCCGATCCCCAGATCAAAGCCATCCAGCATGGCATAACCGGTAAAGAGAATACCGACGAGTAAAAACCATATGGTATTGAGATCAAAATTCATGCGCGATGTCCCTCCTCCAGATCATAAGCATCCGGCCCTTTTTTGATTTTTTCATTCAATAAAAAGATAAAGAGTGCAAACAAGAGAGAATAAATCAGAAAGAATCCGATCAGGGATCCCCAGATATGTCCGGTCGTGAGAATCGGTGAAACCGCATCTTTTGTGCGCAGGAGATTATAGACGATCCAGGGTTGTCTGCCGATTTCAGCGGTCGCCCAGCCCAATTGGTTGGCGAGTTGTGGTCCCAGAACCGCAAAAACAAAAATCCATAACAGCCATCGGGTCTCAAACAGCTTTTTTTGTCGCCAATAAAAGATGCCGAGCAATGCGATCAGAATCAGGGTCATGCCGATGGCCACCATAAAGTGATAAGTTTGAAATACGATATTGACCGGCGGACGATCTTGTTCGCTAAAAGCGTGCAGGCCGGTTATGGGTTTGTTGAAATCTCCGGTGACAAGAAAGCTGAGAAATTTGGGAATTTTGAGGCCAATGACTTTTTCGTTATTTTCATCCACCCAGCCGAGTACATACATATCTGCCGGCGCACTCTTTTCATAGTGGCCCTCAAAAGCCGCCAGTTTGGCGGGCTGGTATTCGCTCACCATCTGGGCGCTTGAATGACCGGTGACCAGCTGTAATAACGAGGCGACCAGAGCGATGACCAGTCCGATTTTCATCGAACCTTTGGCAAATTCCTGGTGTTTGCGTTTCAAAAGATAGTACGCACTCACCGAGAGAATGAGAAATGCGCCGGCTTGCCAGGCACCCATGAGGGTGTGGGTGAGTCGGTCCATGGTAGACGGATTGAACACGAGCTGCCAAAAATCCACGATTTCTGCCCGCTCGCCGGTAGCGGTTTGTACGATATGATGCCCGGCCGGGGTTTGTTGCCATGAATTGGCGACAATGATCCAGACGGCGCTAAAATGGGCGCCCAGAGCGACCATGATCGTGGCAAAAAAGTGGGTTTTGGGTTTGACCTTATCCCATCCAAACAGGAGAATGGCGAGGAAACCCGATTCCAGAAAAAAGGCAAAGATGCCTTCGGCTGCCAATGCGCTGCCGAATACGTCGCCGGTAGCGGTTTGTACGATATGATGCCCGGCCGGGGTTTGTTGCCATGAAT
>CAYNUX010000317.1:0-5123 GCA_964400115.1 uncultured Cytophagia bacterium | reverse complement strand
AGGTTTTGATCCGTTCACGGATGAGATCCATATCATAATGTCTGGTCAGATTTGCAATGCCCCGAAAATACAATACCCAATACTCGTGAAAAGAAATCTTTGGTAAATCTTGATGATCAAACAATTTGGATCGCACATCCAGTGAATCCAGTACCGCCAGATCCGGTACAGGCCGGTTCAGTTCAAGCAAGGATTTATATCCAAGGGCATGAAGGGACAAGAGCTGATTATCCTCTTGCTCCAGGGTCTTTTGCAATAAAGATTCTGCATAATCCATCTCGGTTCGTGAATCGATGCAGAGAAAAACAAGCGTAAAATAGTTTGGCAAGGTTCTGCTACTGAGGACATTTTTTTCTTTGACTTGTTTTATGTGATCTTGCAACACCTTTTTTTGTTCCCTTTTATCGGCAAGCACATAGGCGAGAACAAAATTGCCAATCTCCAGAGGATCGTTTTGATAGTATTCATTGACCATTTTTGTGGCTTTGTCGATCTGCCCGGAGGTCGCCAGATAGTTAAGCCAGGTAGACTTTTGCAAGTTGGTGCGGTTGGGTCCACGTTTTTGTTCTACGGTTCTTGCCAGTTCTTCAGCCTTGTCCCATAGCCCAAGATCTCTGTAGGTCTGATAAAGATGGCCCAGAGTGGGTAAAAATTCCGGATTCATTTCCAGGGCTTTTTGATATGCTTGCAAAGCCTCTTCCAGCTTGCCGTCACGAAAAAGTATTTCTCCCATGCTGTCATAGGGATTGGGTTCATCCGGTGCGAGATCGATATACGCCTTGAGGGCTTTTTTGGCATATTCCAGTTTGCCTTGTTCAGCATATGCATAGGCCAGATTATTAAAAGACATTTTCGCATCGGGATTCAATGCGACTGCCGTTTCAAGGTGTTTTATGGCCTTACCGGTTTTACCGAGAGATCGATAATAAATGCCCAAGTTATAATGCGCTTCATCGTCTTCCGGAAAAAGCACCACTATTTTTTTCAGATATTTTATTCCGGTCAAGAGATCACCACGGGTAATAGCATCCATAGCCAGTAAATTATAGCGCTCTTTTGGGGGGGCTTGATCAAGGAATTGTAATCCTTGTTTGAGAATTTTGCGGGATTTTGAAAAATCTTGTTGAATAATGAGTGCGTGCGACAAGCGTACATAGGCCAGAGAAAAAGTACTATCCAGTTCAATCGCCTTTTCAAAAAAGGTGATCGCCTGTTCATGATAAAATTTGTTGAGGGCCTCTACCCCCTGGGAGTAATATTTATAGGCTTCGATAGACTCTGTGAATAACGTTTGTTTTTCTTCACTTTGACGTTGCTCGCGCATAGAAACCTGAAGTTTACCCTTTAAATTGCGCGTCAACTGATCCACCATGGTAAAAACATTTCCCAAGCTCTGTCCTTTTACACGCATATCGGCGAGAGCGTTGCCATCTGTGGAATCAAGCAGTTGGAGTTCAATATGAAGAGAATCGCTTTCAAGGGAATACCGGCCGCATATAGCCAAATCAGTTCCGAGATGTTGTGCGATTACACTCGCTTTTTGGGGGTCGCGTGCATCATTTTTGCTCAAACCGAGTTCACGAAATGCTTCAGAGACCCGATCAGAGGGGACAACATTGAGTTGTCGGGATTGTCCCAGGTCTGTGACAAGCATTTCCACAATACCCTGCTCCAGCCACTCGAGATCGTTGTCCTGTGTATCATTGGTAAAATGCAAAACAGCAATACTTTGCTTTTGCGAAGCAGTGACCTGAATCGTCGCAATCTTGTCACGAATAGAACTTGGTTCCTGTCCCGCCGCCATCCGGATACGTCGATTTTCTTCCTTTGCACAGCCGGTTAACAGGGTAAAAGATAATGCAATCAATATAATGTATTTCATGGAAATTCTCATCGTTTATACATCCTTGGATTCATTCAAAGCACCCGGTTTTATCGCTTGACAAAACCACCTTTTCAGGACTTTTTCATAACAATCATAGTAAGATCATCATGTTGTGGCGCATGATTAACAAAGGCATTTACCTCATTGACAATTTCCTCACTGATTCGCCGGGCTCCCTTGTCTTTAAGATGAAACACCAATTCAGCAAGCCTTTCTTCCCCAAATTCAGAATGATCGCTGCTCATGGCCTCAGAAATCCCATCGGTATAGAATAAAATAAGGTCTTTGGCTTGCAATTGGATTTTCTGTTCGACCAACTGCCTGTCAAATATTTCATTATCTGCCAGCCCGAGCCCCATTCCCGAGGGAATGTGCATATTTATTTCCGGGATCCCATTATCACGGATATGTAACAAGCCATTATGCCCGGCCCTGACAAAGGTCAATGTCAACCTTTGGGTATCGAGTATACCATATATCATGGTTGCAAACAATTGTTTGTCCAATGAGCGGTAGAGCCGCTGATTCAGTATTCGCACGACCTTTGTCGGCGAATTTTGTAGAGTAGCTAGCGTACTCATCATGCCTTTGATCTCTGCCATATAAAATGCGGCAGAGGTACCCTTGCCTGAGACATCTGCAATGGCAATTCCTAACCGACTCTGATCGAGTTCGAAAAAATCAAAATAATCACCACCAACTTCCCGTGCAGGCAGGCAGAGTCCATGGATATCAAAATTCAAAAGATCTGGCATTTCATGAGGTAAAAGTCTCGTCTGTACATTGCGGGCAATTTCCAGTTCGCGTTTCAACCGTTCCTGTTCAGTCAGCTCTTTCAGCAAAATAGAATTTTCCAACGAAATGGCAGCCTGGTTACACAAGGTATAGAGAAAGTTCAAATCTTCTTTAGAATAAACAGTTTCATTCTCTTTGCCTGTCAAAAACAAGAGTGCAAGAACCTTGTTTTTACTACTCTGAGGTAAAATTAATTCAATTTTTTCTTTCAAAACATATTGTGGCAGGGAAGCGAATAATTCTTTAGCAATATAAAGATCTTTATCAGACAAATCCAAACAATGAAAAGGCCGATCCTGGCAAATCTTTAGAAACTCTGGAGCGAGCGGTATGGGCTTAAAACTCTTATATTCGTGCGGATAGCCAGCGCCCCGCTGCAATGTATGCCCACTTTCATGATCACCAACCAGGAACAAATAGCCTTGTCGGGCTTGCACCGCCCGTACCAGCCGTTTTACCGTGGTTTGAATCACCCGTTCGATTTGAAAACTAGTGCTTAGATCGCGAACAAGGTCTTCGATTTCTTGCTTTTCGCGCAATCCTTCAGCCATCATATTGAACGAGTGTGCAAGGTGGCCAATTTCGTCTTTTGATGTGATGACCACGCGTTGGTTTAAATTTCCCCTGGAAATTTCGTGCATACCTTCGGAAAGTCGATTTAGCGGACGGGTGATATGCCGGCTAAGAATAACAGAGCCAAAGACACCAACAATGGAGAAAAAAGTGAGCATATAGAGATTCAAAATCAACCGGCGCTGGACCCGGTCATTGAATTCGATAAGTGAAAATCCCACATCTGCCGAACCCAGATGCTCTTCTCCCCAGCGGATGTCAACGGGAATATGGCCGAAATCGGGCTCACTTTCTTCTGCAATCTGTCCCTGTGACAATGCGACAACAATTTCTGCCTGTTCTTCCCGGCTAAGATACACATTGTCTTCAAGATCCAACCAGGCATAATTCAATGCAAAAGCACGCAACGAATCACTCTCGTCAAAAATGGCAATGTATACCAAATCTCGGTTAAAATCAGAACTGATAATATTATCGATCCAGTCCTGATATACGTAATACCCTTCTGTCTGAGCAAAACGAATCGAAGCGATTTGTTTGGCCAATCGCCCCATATTGAGTTCAAGCTCTGATCTTTGACTCTTTACTTGGCTGACCGTAAAAATATACGTGGTAATAGCCATGATCAGCATGACCATTAAGACAATTGCCAGAGAAATTTTTGCCCACAGGCTATTCAAAAGCTTCATACCGTTTCAGAGTGTAATATTATGTTTTTATTGTATGTAAAAAGTCGTGACAGACTTTGTAGCCATATTGTCGTGACCATATGGGGAAAATTGAATTATTTGTCATCAACAAATCGTTGTTGGGGTCCCATTGCTTATGTTTAATCGCTTGTGCCCATTCTTTAGTTCCTGGGATAGGTGAAAATGAGGCAATATGAGCAACCGCCCCGTTTCGACGTACAAAATCCACACTGGCACCCACTTCATCAAAGGTTTGACCGGGTAATCCCATAAGCACATACACCCCAATGTCATCAGAGTTAAACCCTGCATTCTCTAAAATCGTTATTGCCCGCACGAGATCGTTTTCGTCGACTTTGGATGACATATCTTTTTGCCTTTGACGATTAATCGTCTCGAAACTCAGTCGAATCGTTTTTACTCCGGCCGAAAACATCAATTCGGTCAACTCTTGATCAATACTGCGGGGATGAATTCCATTGGGCAAATGTAATTGTATGTTGAGATTATGCTCCATAATAACGTTTAATATCCGCTTGAATGACACGGCATTATCGACCAAAAGAGCATCATCATAAAAAGCAAAATGTTTTGTTTGCCGACTGTCAACCCAAAACAAGATCTGATCAATCACCTGTTCCGCAGCTGTGCGTCGATATCCTTCACACAAGAGATGAGAGGCACAAAAACTACACCGCATAGGGCATCCCCTGGAGGTCATGACAGCCACATGCGGTAGATGGGGATAAAGATCAAATGCAGGGGTTGGCAGGTTACTGATATCCAGCGAATCCTTTTGATCTTTTGTAATAAACCCCTGTTCTGCAAGCCACAAAAGTATTTTTTTTTCTCCTTCACCTGCTATAATCATATCCGGTTGGCAATGATCAAGAGCATGTTGGGTGCAAAGAGTAGCGTACACCCCGCCCAAAATGACAGGTACCTGTGGAAACCATTTTTTGCAATCGGCAATGACATCTTTTACTGCGGGATACCAATAAGTCATCATCGATGTGACGAAAATGAGGTCTGGTTTTTCAACAGAACTCAACGCCTTTTGAAACAAATCTTTTGGCAATCCGTAACGCTTATAGTATCTTGGAACATGGCTCAGAGCATCTGGTTTTGAAATAATTTGACGATAAAATTTACCACTTCCATCCGGGCGATTTTCATCTCTA
>CAYNUX010000316.1:0-5133 GCA_964400115.1 uncultured Cytophagia bacterium | reverse complement strand
TGGCTCGGTCTCGGAGCAAGGGGGGCTTGTTCGTTTCCAGTTGAACCGGTTTGATGACAAAATCAGCAAAAATCTTGCTGAACGCAAAAAGATCGCTATCTCTTCATACAAGCTGGATGTTCTGAAATATTCACCTCAAGAAAACATGAAAGAAAAGCTCCAAGATCCGTTTCGGGATTTTATTTCCCGTCACCGGCATACGGATCGGGGAAATGTCGTTCATTATTATTTGTCGTGGATAACCTATGCGACTGTTCGCGAATTAGAACAAGCCAGACAACGCACTGTGGTACATTATGGTAATTTGCTCGATCGACGGGACATTGCTAAATTGTTGGATCATACGGATGATATGATTAAACGTCAAGCATGGCTTTTTGAGGATCGATGGGATCCTGTCTTTACAGAGTATACTCTTTTTTATCGTCCCAAAACGGCAACGAATTTCTCCGGAGAAAAGGAAATTCGCATCGATAGATTAATGATCGATCATTTGGCAAAGAGCATCTGGATTGTCGATTTCAAAACAGGCGAATATGAAAAGGAGCAACTCGCAACTTATAAGGAGGCTGTCGAACAGTTGGCGTATATTCAAAAAGAACGATATGACGTAAAAACCGAGATCGTATTTATCCGATTACCGGAATTGTAGTCAAAGCTTGATCGATTATTTTTAAACCTGATTAGAAGCAATTCATTAGTATTTTATCAATTTTATGCCGCCATTTATCGCCTTTTGCAGTTAGCTCTGTATTTCCTCCATTATTGATCGTGCCCTGAATTTTTTTGCCACTGGGCCAGCCCAGCTTTTTTTTCAACCCAGTCTTCAAAAATTCCGGCAATAAGGGTAGAGAGCATAAGCTATATACCAATGCAGTTAAAAATCCCTTGTTACCATGGGATGTGCTCCTCATTTTAATTTATAGTTTGTACAACAATGTCAAAAGTGTTACACAGATTGATACCCGTAACAGAATGATTTTAGAGGAATAATTGCATTTGGTATATTATTATTAATAATAATAATAATAATAATAGAAATGTTTCATTTGAAACAGGAGTGACGATGCAATTAACCAATTATCTTAAATTGGTGGGGGGCTGGTTTTGGGGCCCGGGTCTGGCCATAATCCTTATCCTGGTGCTGATGCTGGTAGCCATCAAAGCAAGCAAGTTACTTGCCGAAAGGGTGTTTAAACGAGCAGCCGCAAACAAAGACGACGAGTATAAAAAGCGTGCCGATACGTTGAGTTCTGTAATCGGCTATGTATTGCGCATAACTATATTTCTTGTCGGTTTGATGCTCATTTTGACTGAATTGGGTATCGAGGTGGGCCCTATCATCGCCGCCGCTGGTATCATTGGCCTGGCTGTTGGTTTTGGCGCTCAAAGTCTGGTTAAGGATGTCATTTCCGGTTTTTTTATTTTATTACAGGATCAGATTCGGGTGGGGGATGTGGTACAAATCGCCGGCAAAGGAGGACTGGTAGAGCATGTCAACCTAAAGATGACTATCCTTCGGGATTTGGCAGGCAATGTTCATTATGTGCCTAACGGAACCATTGACGTGGTAACGAACATGACCAAGGATTATTCGCGATTTGTTTTCAACATCGGCATTGCATATAGAGAGGATGTGGATGAGGTGATGAAGGTTATCACAGAGATCGATGAATCATTGCGTAAAGACCCGGAATTCAGTGATGATATTCTGGAGCCTTTGGAGATTTTGGGTGTAGACGAATTTGCCGATTCTGCGGTGATCATCAAAGCCCGCACGAAAACGAAACCGATAAAACAGTGGCGAGTAGGAAGAGAATTCAACCGCCGCATGAAAAAGGTCTTTGATGAGAAAAATATAGAAATTCCGTTTCCACATATGACCCTTTATGCCGGCGAGGATAAAACCGGCCATGCTCCGGCCATACCTGTTTCAATGAAAAAAATTGAATCTGAATCCTGATCAAAGAAAGGGCTGGAAATATTTCCAGCCCTTTTACCTATTTATACGCTTTGGCCAGCTTGTTGGCTTTGCGCGACTCTTGCCTGTTTTTGATTTTTTCACCTATTAATTCAAAGCTCGCATACAGTGAAGGGACCACCACCAATGTCAGAATCGTGGCAACGGTCATGCCTCCCATGACCGCTCTGGCCATCGGTGCCCATGCTTCACCGCTTTCTCCCAGTCCGAGTGCCAGCGGCAGCATGGCGAGGATTGTCGTGAGTGCGGTCATCAGAACCGGACGCATTCGCACGGCACCCCCTTGTTTGATCGCATCAAACAGGGTATAGCCTCTTTCGCGCAGTTGATTGATATAATCCACCAGCACTATACCATTATTCACAACTATACCCACAAGCATTACCATACCGATCAAAGCCATCACGCTCAATGTGGTACCGGTTACAAACAGACCCAGTGCCACACCGATAAGCGACAGGGGGATGGTGATCAGAATGATGAACGGATCAAGAAATGATTCAAACTGTGAAGCCATGACCATATATGTTAAAACAATAGCCACCAGCAATGCGAGTCCCAGATACATGAACGATTCCTGTTGATCTTCGGCTTGTCCGCCGATCTCCAGCCTGAAATCTGCGGGTACCGGAACTGTGCTCAGCATTTTTTTTACATCGCTGGTAACGCTTGCCAGATCGCGATTAGCGATATTTATATTTACGTTGGTAACGCGCTCCTGGTCTTCACGACCGATTTCCTGGGGAGCCTGGCTATATTCAATCGTCGCAATAGCACGCAGAGGAACCTGACGCCCTCGTGGTGTCATGATCATGATATTTTCGAGATCGCTCTTGTTTTGCCGTGCATCTCTGGCCAATTGTACACGTACATCAAATTCATCTCCGCCCTCGCGATAGCGAGTAACAACAGTGCCAAGAATGCTGGTGCTGACGACATTGCCGACCTGAGCGGTAGACAATCCCAGATCTGCGATTTTTTGTCGATCCAGATTGATCAGTAATTCCGGCCTGGGCTTGCGCATATCCACTTCTGCATGTATCACCCCTTCGATAGATTTGGCTTTTTCTTCGATTTCTTGCGCCAGTGATCTGGACGCATTCAAATCATGGCCGAATATCTTGATAATAATATCCCCGCCACCAAACATGGCGCCCATGCCGCCGCTGGAAAATGTAATATCTGCACCCGGAATTTTGTTGAATACCTTTCGCAGTTCATCCTCGATCTCGAATATGGTACGCTCCCGCTCTGTAAGTTTGGAAAATCGAATACTGACTTCACCTTCTGCAGAGGATTGAGTTGAAAAGAGAGCAAAGATTCCTTCTCCCTGACCAAAATTGGAATAGACGATCTCTGATTCCGGAGCTTTGTCACGTATGATTTGATTTATCTTTCGTATGGTCTGCTCCATCTCATCCAGACTGGTCCCGGGAGCTCTGGCTACTCTGATTTCCAGGAATCCATTGTCATTATTGGGTAAAAAGTCGCCCCCCTGCGCCTTGAGAAGAAAAATCGAACCGATAAACAATAAGAATGTACCCAAAAATAAAAGCCGTCTGTGATTGAGGCACCAGTTCAGGTTTTTACTGTAAAAATTCTCCAATCCTGCCAGCCAACTAGAGGTGCGGTCACTCAATCGGGATGACCAGGTAGAAATCGTTTTCTTTTCGACTTTGAGCAGACGCGATGAGAGCAACGGGATCAATGTCAGCGCCACAACGAGTGAAACCGTCAAAGAAAAGCATATGGTAACCACCATGTCGTTAAACATCTCGCCAGCTAGTCCCGGTACAAATAAAACCGGTACAAAGACAGACAAGGTCGTCAGGGTTGAAGCGGTGATCGCCATAGCGACTTCCTTTGACCCCTTGTTTGCGGCGCTGTGCGCTTCTTCACCTTGCTCCCGGTAACGATATATACTTTCCAAGACCACAATCGAGTTATCCACTAACATACCTACAGCAAGTGCCAGTCCTGCCATGGAGATGATATTCAGGGTCAATCCCGCCTGGTCCATAACCGCAAAAGTTACGATCATTGAGACCGGAATGGACACCGCCACAATAAGTGAACTTCGCATATTGTGCAAAAAGAACAGCAGTACCAAAAAGGCCAAAAAGATAGCCTGGATGGCGGTCGTTCCGAGATTGGACATGGAGCGAGTAATAAACTGTGATTGATCCCAAAAGACAGCCAGCTCTACTCCTTTGGGTGACTCGGATTGGATCCTGGCAAGTTGACCGACGACATCCCGGGCAACATTAACGGTGTTGGCATCGGATTGTTTTTGTACCATGAGCATGACTGCAGGTTTGCCATCCGACCAGACACGTTGACGTTGTTCTTTGAATCCGTCCACCACATCGGCGACATCCTGAATACGAATCACACTGCCATTCATGGATGCAATGGAGGTTTGTGCGATTTGCTCAACCGAAGTATATTCTCCTGCTGTCTGGATGGTGAATTCCTGCATATTGTTCTCAACCCATCCCGAGGGAATTTGCAGATTATTCATTTGCAAGGCCGTTGAAACCTGCTGGACCGATAAATTATGCGCTTTTAATTTGACCGGATCCAGGAGAATCCGGATCTCTCGCTGTAATCCTCCTGAAGTAAAAGCCGAAGCGACCCCAGGAATACGCTCTATGCGAGGTTCGATATCGTGTTCAGAGATATGTCGCAATTCTGCCAAACCATGAATCTCGGAATTCACAGTCAGGAACAAAATGGGTTGCTGTGATGGATCGAATGTAAAAATCAGGGGCTCGGTGATATCATCCGGCATCATATCCCGAATAAAATCGATATTATTGCGTACATCGATTTCTGCCTGATTCATATCAGTGCCCCAGCCAAATTCCAAAAACACGACAGAAAGTCCCTGGGAACTGGATGAAGAAACCGTTTCAATATTTTCTACAGAAGCAACCGTTTCCTCTAAAGGACGAGTGACCACGGTCTCCATATCGAACGGCCCCACACCCGTGTATTGGGTAATGACCGCCATCATGGGAAATTCGAGTTTGGGATAAAGGTCGATATTCAATCTCAAAAGCGAGAACAATCCGAAACCCACGGCGATCAAATAGATCATGATAAAGGTTACGCCTCTCCGGACGGCGACTTGCGTAATATTCATAGGTTAC
>CAYNUX010000315.1:0-5142 GCA_964400115.1 uncultured Cytophagia bacterium | reverse complement strand
GTTCAGACGTGTGCTCTTCCGATCTTTTTAATTGGTTACATGTAAAAAATTAGATAATTGTGTCGTTTAATAAAGTGTTTATTGTTCCGGAGGAGTTATGAAAATGACCAAGCGACTGACGGTTTTGGGCCTTGCGCTAATTTTACTGTCTTGTTCCGGTCAGGAAAAAACCGTTTATCAGGTACCGGTAGAGTATCACCAATTGGAGAATGGCCTACGGGTGGTGCTTTCACCCGATCATACCGCGCCCATTGTGACCGTTGCGGTTTACTATAACATCGGTTTTCGTATCGAACCTCGTGATCGCACCGGCTTTGCTCATCTCTTCGAACACATGATGTTCCAGGGATCTGAAAAGCTGGCCAAGATGGAATTCATTCGGCTGGTGCAGAGCAACGGCGGCATCCTGAACGGTTCGACCCGTTTCGATTATACCAATTATTTCGAGATCGTGCCTTCACACAAGCTCGAAACCATGCTATGGGCCGAAGCAGATCGTATGCGCAGTCTGGCGATCACTCGGGAAAATCTGACCAACCAACAGGGTGTCGTGACCAATGAAGTCAAAGGCAGTGTCCTTAATCAACCGTATGGTGGATTTCCCTGGCTGGATATGCCGCAAATTGCCAATGAAAACTGGCACAATTCACACAATTTTTATGGTGAACTGGCTGATATTCAAGCGGCCACTCTTGAAGACGTTCAATCCTTTTTCGATCAATACTATGCGCCCAATAATGCCGCGGTTGTCATTGTCGGTGACTTTGAACCATTAAGTGCTTCGGATTGGGTCGAGCAATATTTCGGTGATATCGCTCCCTCTGATCCTGTGTCCTTTCCGGATATTTCAGAACCCCGACAAAAGCAGGAAAAAAGAGAATCAAAAGTCGATACTTTGGCCAGCCGTCCTGCTCTTGCCGTGGCTTATCACGTGCCCAAGCGATTGACTCCTGAATATTATGCCATGGGTGTGCTGGATCAGATTCTTTTGCAGGGAGAAGATAGTCAGCTCTATCAGACTCTGGTTCAGGAAAATGGCTACACCAGTGATCTCAGCGGCGGGATCAATGCTTATCTGGGTAACATGTACAATTATAATGGCCCGATCTTATGGATGATGTCCCTCATCCATGATGCGGAAACCGCACCGGATTCTATTATCGCAAAAATCGATGCAAAGATCCGTGCCATTCAGAATGGCGAAATCGATCAGGCCATGCTGGATCAGGCTTTGGTGAAAATCAGGTCCAGTTTTTATGATATTCTCGGCTCTTATTACGGTTTTGGTCGTGCTGATTTGCTCGCCAGTTTTGCCCTGTTTGATGATAATCCGGATTATATCAATCAAATCGAATCCGAGTTCGAACAAGTGACCCCTGAATTGGTTCAAAAGACGGCTCAGGAATATTTGCGGGAGAGCAACCGCACGATTTTAACGATCGTTGAAAAAGATAAACCTTCTTTATAGAGGAGACACCCATGATGATCAGAGGAAAAGTTTTGATAGTTCTGATGTTCTTCTTGTCTTCCCTGCTTTGGGCGCAACAAGAACAGCCACCGCAGGGAGGCGAGCCAAAAGATTTTCAATTACCAGAGACAGACACTTTTACGCTGGAGAACGGATTAAAGGTCACTCTGGTACAATATGGTACCTTGCCCAAGGTCAATGCCAGTCTGGTGATCCGGGCCGGTAATATCAACGAGACCGAAAATGAAATCTGGTTAGCGGACCTGACAACCGATTACCTCAAAGAGGGCACCACCTCAAAGAGTGCCCGTGAATTGGCAGAGGCTGCAGCGAAAATAGGTGGACAGATCAATACCCGAACCGGAATGGACGAGATCGATGTTTCCGGCGAATCACTGGCCGATTTCGCTCCGGAACTGGTGGCGTTGATTGCCGATGTGGCCCAAAATCCCTTGTTTCCTGAAAGTGAGCTGGATCGTCTGAAATCGAATATGCTGCGCAATCTGAGCGTACAAAAATCCCAGCCCCAGGCCATTGCCATGGAAAAGTTCCGGGAGGAATTGTACCAGAATCACCCCTATGGACGCATCTATCCCACTGAAGAGATGATCCAGGGATATTCTTTATCACAAATTCAGGCGTTCTATCATGATAATTTCAATGCCCAGAGATCTCATCTCTATCTCGTAGGTATGTTTAATCCGGACGAGGTCAAAAAGACGGTCGAGGAGCAATTCCGGGAATGGCAAAGCGGTGAGCCCTTTCAGGGTCAGCTTCCATCGCCTGTGTCTTCGCGACGTATATTTATCAGTGACAGATCCGGCGCACCGCAGACGACTATTATGATGGGGCTGCCGGTTATTGATCCCTCTCATAACGATTATATCGCTCTACAGGTCACCAATGCCTTGTTGGGCGGGGCATTTTCATCGCGCATTACCAGCAATATCAGAGAAGATAAAGGGTATACTTATTCGCCCCGCAGCACGGTTTCCACGCGCTATCGCGATGCCTATTGGGCGCAAAATGCTGATGTCAGTACAGATGTTACCGGTGATGCATTAAAAGAGATATTCTATGAAATAAATCGTTTGGAACAAGAACCCCCCTCAAAAAAAGAACTCCAGGGAACGCAAAATTATCTGGCCGGAATCTTTGTTCTGCGAAACTCTTCCCGGACCGGTATTATCAGCCAGCTCTCTTTTGTGGATTTGCATGGCCTGGACAAGTCCTATTTGACGCAATATGTGGAACGCGTCCATGCACTGACTCCTCAGGATATTCAGGAGGTCATGCAAAAATATCTCGATGCCGACGAGATGACCATTGTACTGGTCGGGGATGCTAATGAAATTCGCAGCCAGGTCACTCCTTATGCGGACAAGATTACAACATTTTAAACTTGCTGACTCGAAAGATTCATTTGTCTCTATTCTTTCTGCCAGAACCGAGGGTGCCTGGCAGATTTTTTTGGGGATTCTCTTAAATCTCAGTGGGTTGAGCGGAGGTCTATTTATTTAAAAGTCGTTTTTTTGGGATTTTTAAAAAAATGATGTTATATTATAATGGCTGGGTTTTACGCTCATGCATTTTGGTTACTGATGATGGACTGCCCGGTGTTAATCCGTTCAAATTTTACCAAACCCATAAGAGGAGATAATATGGCCAGAATCATATTGATGTTCTTGCTGTTCTCCCTGATAAGCTGCGCCAGCCACCAAAAGCAATCATTCCAGGTTATTGAAAAACCGCCATTGGAATATCCGGTTGCCGCCAGAGCAGACTCTGCTACCGGAACGGTTGGCTTGCATCTCTATGTCGATACAACAGGTCAGGTTCAAACCGTGCATGTGACCCGTTCTTCCGGAAATGCTGTGCTTGACTCTTCTGCCGTTCAGTATGCTCGTTCTCTCCAATTCAAGCCGCCTGATCTGAGCAAAGAGTCTGACGGACATTGGGTGACCTGGAGCGTGAAATATGCTCTGCAAACGGTTCCTGTATATTTCGATACTCAGGTATACGTTTACCGCGTCCAACACCTCAAGGATCTTTTACAGTCCGGCGAGAAAGGAAGCAAAAAATACTCGCTCGAGTTGTATCAAAAACATAAAAAATTTATTAAATACGCTCTCGAGCATCCGGAAGAAAATTTCAATGCTCTTGTCGCTCCATTTCTGAGTGATTCTGTGCGGACACAATGGGATCCTGTGTGGGAAGAGTGGTCTCTACCTCATGTGGTATTGCAAGATTTCCTAATGCTGGAGATCGATGCCGGGGTAAAAAGTCGGGCTAAAAAACATTGTTTTGAGCTCGTCTGGGATGAGATAAAAAGGATCAAGAAAAGCGATTCTCAGGGTCAAAGAGTATTGTCCTTGTTGTACGAGTATGTTTCTGATTCTTTCAGGTCTATGCTGTCACCGGAGCAACAACGGGAAATCGATGCTTTCTTTCGTGCTCAAGCCTGATGATGGGAATGCCGAGGTTATAAAGTGATTGCATTTTTTTCATCGAATCACTACACTCTGCATAGTGAAATATTGGAACCTTGATATGAACCCAGAGTCACGTATCTATGTTGCCGGTCACAGGGGAATGGTAGGCTCTGCATTGGTGCGCCGTCTGGAATCGGATGGTTATAGAAATTTGGTTCTGCGCACCCGTGACGAGCTCGACCTTTTGCAGCAAGCCGCTGTGATTGAGTTTTTTCAGCAACAAAAACCGGATTATGTATTTCTTGCCGCCGCGCATGTGGGAGGAATCCTGGCAAACGATACTTATCGCGGGCAGTTTATTTATGAAAATTTGCAGATTCAAAACAATGTTATCCATGGAGCTTTTCAGGCTGGTGTGAAAAAATTGTTGTTTCTAGGGAGTTCTTGTATCTATCCCAAACATGCGCCTCAGCCAATTCCTGAAAGTGCTCTTTTGAGCGGCTATCTCGAAACGACCAATGAGCCCTATGCCATCGCAAAAATTGCAGGGATTAAAACCTGCCAGGCCTATTGGGATCAATATGATTGTCACTTTTTCAGTGTCATGCCTTCGAATCTCTATGGCCCTCATGATAATTTCGACCTCGAGACCTCGCATGTGTTACCCGCATTGATCCGCAAATTTTATGATGCTCATATACATAACCAACCCTGTGTGACGGTTTGGGGCACTGGCAAGCCCAGACGGGAGTTTTTATATGTCGATGATCTTGCAGATGCCTGCATTTTTCTCATGCAGCAGTATGACCAAAAAGAGTTTCTCAATGTCGGCACAGGTGTGGATATTCCCATTGCCGATTTGGCCAGCCTGATCAAACAGATTGTCGGCTATAAAGGCGAGATCGTATATGACCGTTCAAAACCCGACGGGACTCCAAGAAAACTGCTCGATGTCACACGGTTGCACTCTCTGGGCTGGCATCCTCAAATCGACCTCGAATCCGGACTCAAAATGGCTTTTGAGTGGTTTGTTGATCATTATGCTAAATAATGCGGGGGTATCTCAAACAATACCATATAAAGGAGCAATCGTCAATGTCTAAAGAACTCAAGCTACCGGAAAAGACATTGGAAACACTGGCTCATAGTTTTTACAAAGAATCAAAGCAATATGGCTTTCGGCGGGTTGATTATGTGCGTTTTGTGAACAATTTGCTGGAACTGGCCATGCATGGAGATGGG
>CAYNUX010000314.1:0-5143 GCA_964400115.1 uncultured Cytophagia bacterium | reverse complement strand
AAAAAGATGCGGAATTGGTGTTTCGTTTACTCATAGAAAGTGACAACTGGGGTAAATATTTTTCTTTTGTTTGTGATACTGAAAGTTCTGCCATTTCCGGATTTAATTTTTCTACAGCAATATTCAGATTTTGATCGAGTGCTCTGGTGATACAATCCTTTAGCGACAGCGGCACTGTTTTAGAATCTGTTTGTGCTTTTCCAGTGAATACAGTGCACAATATGATACAGCATATAAAACCAACAGGAATTTTATTCATAATCATCTCCTTTGGAAAAATCATCTCCAGGCTGCAGAGCGAGCTTTTCTCTGACAACCACATCATAAACTGTAGGAATCACCACCAGTGTGAGGAGGGTACCGATCAAAAGACCGCCAATGACCGTTACGGCCATGGGTGTACGCAGTTCTGCGCCCTCACCCAATCCAATGGCCATGGGCAGGAGACCCAGCACAGTGGTAATCGTTGTCATAAGAATAGGACGCATCCGGATCTGGCCTGCTTGTTTGATAGCATCCCGTTTGGCTATTCCATTCCTCCGCAGTTGGTTGATATAGTCAATAAATACGATGGCATTGTTGACCACAATACCCGCCAGCATGATAAGTCCGATCAATACCACCACGCTCACCGGTGTACCTGTGATCAAAAGAGTGAGGATAACCCCGACAAGGGCAAAAGGTATGGTAAACATGATGATAAAAGGCTGAACCAGAGATTCAAATTGCGAGGCCATTACCAGATAGACAAGAAATATCGCAAGGCCTATGGCCAGCACCATACTATCGAATGAAGTTGCCATTTCACGCTGTTGCCCGCCGATACGGATGCGAAAATCCGGAGGCAATTGCAAATCATTGACAATGGCTTGTATTTCTTCTGATACACTTCCCAAATCCCGGCCTTTAAGATTCGCAGTCACCAGAGCCACACGTTCCTGATCGATGCGCCTTATTTCACTGGGTCCCCGCTCCAGGTTTATCTCTGCTACAGTGGCCAACTGAATCGGGACTGGTCCTTCACTGTTAATAACGAGTCGTCTGAGATCATCGATGTTTTGTCGGTCTTGCTCCCGTGCTCGCACACGGATATCCACTTTACGGTCCTGTCTGTTCAGCTCGGTAGAGACCTCACCCATGATCTTATTGCGGACAACCGATCCGATAGAGGCGACGTCCATACCTAATTGTGCCACACGGCGACGATCAAAGACGATCTGTACCTCGGGATTTCCTCCTTCGGTACTGGCTTTGATATCGCGCAAGCCTTCAATTTTGCTCATTTCCTGAGTCAGTGCCAGACTCAGCCTCTCCAACTCTTCCAGATTATATCCTCGCACTTGTACCTCGATAGGGGTTCGAAAACTGAAAAGTGTTGGGCGGGATATTTTATATTCCAGTCCGGGCACAAGGGCAAATTTTGCTCGAAGCTGATCCATAACGTGTTGTTCCAGTGTCCTGTCATCCCGGGTCTCCAGCTGCACATGCAGCTGGCCCAGGTTTTCCCGCATTTCTGTAGCACTGAATCCCATTTGAGCGGCGGTGCCTGAGACCGTGTAAATACTCCTGATACCCGGGACGTCTTGTGCCTAAGCGGCCAGGTGGCCAATCATGTTTTCGGTTTGTTCCAGTGGAGTGCCAATAGGAAGGAGTACATCAACGAAAAATTCTCCCTGACTCATTTCGGGGATAAGCTCGCTCCCGATAAAGGGTACACTCGAAAGAACGAGTACAAACAATAACAATGTTCCCCCAACAAGTATGAAACGATGATGTAATACCCGGTCTAAAAATTTGGGATAATTATCTGTCAGTCTCGCCAGGTTTTTGTCGAAAACAGAATAGAGGGGACTCAGCAGTCTGGTGAGTACGCTTCCAATAACATGAAACACTCTAGTGATCAGATTGAGTAGCCTTGCAGGTAGGTAAACAAAGATATTATTTACGATTTTATTGATTTTCCCTGTGGGCATCTTGGGTCTATCCTCAATCCCGGCCTCAGGAGGGCCAACTGATATCTGGCGTGAAGAGAGCATGGGGATTAGTGTCAGGGCAACGATCAGAGAGGCGAGAAGAGAAAATGTTACTGCAAGGGCCTGATCATTGAAAAGCTGACCGGCAATACCCTCAACAAAAATAATCGGTACAAATACACAAACCGTTGTAAGGGTGGAAGCAATCACGGCCTTGCCGACTTCGGTTGTCCCTTTATCAGCCGCTTCAGCTGGAGAATAGTTTTTTTTGAGATAGCGGTCTATGGATTCCAACACCACGATGGCATTATCCACCAGCATACCCACCCCCAGGGCTAACCCTCCCATGGACATGATGTTCAATGAAACATTTGCCAGATACATGAAAAAGAAGGTGACTATAATAGAGATGGGTATGGTAAAACCGATAATGATCGTGCTTTTCATGTTTCGAAGAAAGAGATACAGAACCAGTATCGCTAAAATGCCACCCAGTATAGCTGTATTGACCACCTCATTGACGGATTGCTCAATAAACAGCGATTGGTCGTTGATAATGGTCATGGTGAGCGGAACATTATACTCCTGGAACTCTTGCATGATCACATGCAGGCGTTCTTTGACGGTTTGAGCGACATTGACTGTGTTCTTGTCAGCTTCTTTGTAAACCGCGATCTCGACGGACTCTTTACCATCCAGATGAGTGATGATATTGCGTTCTTTATGGCCCTTGTTGATTTCAGCCACATCCTTTAGTAGAATAGGGGCATTGGCGCGCATACTGACCACAATGTCAGACATTTCATCGACCGTCTTAAATTCATTCAGTGTACGAACAAGAAACTCTGAATCACCGTCTTTGAGCATTCCGCCGGTAAGGTTGACGTTTTCTTGCGCCATTCGCTGTGTCACCTGAGCAACGGGTATGCCCAGGGTGGCCAGCCGTCCTTCATGAATATTTATCTGAATTTCTTCTTCCAATCCGCCTGATATCTGGACCGAAGCCACGCCATCGAGAGGTTCTAATTCCTGTTTTATGCGTTCTTTTGCGAACAGTCGTAAAGCGATAAGACTCTCATCTCCGGCAAGTCCGATTCGCATAATCGGGTCGAGTGAAGGATCGAATCGCAAAAGTAACGGGGGTTCTGCATTTTGGGGCAGTGTCAGCATATCGAGTTTCTCGCGAACCTCGAGGGAAGCAAAGTCCATGTCTGTTCCCCAATCGAATTCAAGAATGACATCGGACATTCCCGGTCGGGAGATCGAACTGGTGCGGATCACGCCTGAGATAATCCCCACGGCTTCTTCCACGGGCTTGGAAATCAGATTTTCCACTTCTCCCGGTGCCGTGCCAGCGTATTCGGTACGAATGGTCAGGGTGGGATAAGAGATGTCCGGTAAGAGATTTATGGGTAACCGGTCAAAGGCGACATATCCAAAGACAACTGCAGCTACCATAAACATGGTAATCGTCACTGGCCGGCTGATTGAAAATTTTACGATCTTCATATTGGTTTGCCTGCTTTTTTGGGTTCCTGGATTCGGCCTATACCTGATTTGATTCGTTTTCTGCAGAGAGTTGCATAATCCTTGCACAGTTGAATATTTTTTTCATCCAGAGCGTAAAATCATCGAGCATGACATACACGATGGGCATCAGAAACAGAGTCAGCGGTGTGCTGGTGAGCAACCCACCCACCACAGCCAGCCCAACAGGCGTATACATGGCTGATCTGCCTTCCTGGGGTCCGAATAATTGCGGAACCATGGCGGGCAGTGCCAGGGGTAAGAGTCCGATGACGGTTGTCAGAGTGGTCATCAGAATGGGTCTAAGACGGTTTCGTCCCCCCATTCTGATTGCTTCGCCACGGCTAAAACCGTTGCGACGGAACTTGTTAATAGCGTCGATTAAAATAATGCCGTTATTGACCACCAGACCGCATACGACAATGATCCCCAGATACGCCATATTGGTGAGATTGGTCTCTGTGGCCCAGAACATGAGGAGCACACCGATAATGGCAAAAGGCACCGTTAACAGTATCGTGAACGGGTGAATAAACGATTCAAAGAGTGAGGCCATGACGATATAGACCAGAATCAAAGCTAAAAAGATGGCAAAATTGGATTCGGATTCCATCTGCCGCATGAGTCTCCAGTTGCGTCCCAACCCCCAGGAGTAGCCGGGCGGCAGCTTAATCGTGGCCATGCGGGCCGAAATTTCTTCGCTGACCTTGAGCATGCCACCCTGATCGGTATTGGCAAACACCCGCAGGGTCGTTTGCCGATTTTCCCGCCTTATGGCATCGGGTCCTTTTTGCAGGTCAAAATCGACCACAGAACCGAGCTGTACCATGTCACCGCGCGAGCTGCGAATCGCCATGTTTTCGAGCTGCTGCATATTGACCCGGTCTTCTTCGGCCAGTTGCACCAGGATATTTACTTCTTTGTCCTGTGTCTTGAATCGTGTATTGGATCTGCTGCTCAGAGCAGACGAGATGGAACGGGCAACCTGCTCTGCTGACAGGCCATATTTTTGCGCGCGAACTCTATCCACGCTGACACGCATCTCTTCCTCACCTTCCTCAAGAGAGGTGTCAACATCCTTGACACCGGGGATGGTTTGCAAAAGATTTCTGATTTCTTCCGCATAGGTGGCCAGAATCGCGGTGTTTTTTCCTTTTAATTCGACGCTCACCCCCATATCAGAGCCTCCACGGCCTCGCATTCGACCGACTCTGTATTGTATGCCCGCAATCTCTGGCAGCACCGCACGAACCTCGTCATACAGCAGAGTCGTCTCTTTTTCTGCTTGCTCTTCGGGTACAAAATAGAGGGTGATGTTGGCATGAAAATGTCCCCGATGTTTGATGTATCGGCTCGAGACCTGGGATATTTCCAGTTCCTGTTTTTTGTTCAACAGCATTGTTTCCAGGGTATCGTATAACGCTTCGATTTGCGTTACGTCATAGGTTCGAGGCACATCCAGAGTCAGATCCATACGGCGTTCGGGGGTACGGGGTTGCCAGTCACGATCGATCGATCCATATAAATACCATGCACCGACACTGATTCCAATAAACAGCAGCAAGGCAAAAAATCGGTACCTGATGACGTTCTCGATCGTGCGACCATAGCCGTCGCCCATGCGCATGAGCAAACCGGAGCGG
>CAYNUX010000313.1:0-5150 GCA_964400115.1 uncultured Cytophagia bacterium | reverse complement strand
TTAATTGCATATAATATATATGAAAATATAGACGAATGCAAGTGTTTTTTTTCGGTGCATTTGATCTCTCGTTGGATAGAAAACAACTCTTGTCCAAAAGTGACAAAAAAAGATCAACCCAGAGGACAGAGAAATCCCAGAGGTCGCAGAAAAAAATACTCTTAAAAAAAACAGATTCTGTCTTGTCATTACCAGCAAAGACAGGAAGGAGGGGATAGGGTAGGATGGAATGACGACATGGATTATTTCATTGGCTCGGTCATTTCGCGGATAATGCCTCCGGTGATTTTCAGCAGAGCTTGTTCTGCTTCGATTAGATTATAGATTGCATCCAATCGACTGACTGCTGCGTTGAGATAGACCAGCTGTACATCACGAAAGTTAAAAGAGTTTATCGCCCCATTACGAAATTTTTCTTCGGAAATTTGCAAGTTGAGTTGCGCAGCTAAAAGAGCTTCAACGGCGACTTGCAGTAATTCCTTTCTGACACTATGGGTTTCATAGAGATTATGCAAACGGTTGACAAGACTGTGTTTCATGCTTTGGATAGATATCTGGCCGGCATTTCGGTCTACCTTGGCAATTTCAATTGCCCTTTGTCGGTTGCCTCCATTGAAAATCGTCCACGACAGGGTGAGGGTCGTAAAAGCATTGCTGCGATCAAAGGTCGTAGGATTGCCTGTAGCATAGCTCAGTTGGTTCTGGGCCTTTTCATAGCCTGCACGCAGATGAAGATTGGGTAACCATTCGCTTTTGGCCAGGGCAACTTGACGCTCAAGGAGCGACTGGGTGATATACTGATTGTGTAAGGTCTGATTGTCGGCCAGCATTCTCGTTTGCAAAGTCTGGAGATCATAATCGGAGGGATCTGCCTGAAATTCTTTGGTCAATCGATAGGCAACAGTGTCTTCTACCCCCATAAGGTAGCTCAACTCCCGTGCGGCATTGCGAGTGACTTGTTTTTGTTGCAGAAAACGTCCCTTGTCTTCGAGATAGGCATTCTGGCTCTGTAGCAATTCATATTGGGTCTGAGCTCCCAGTTCATGGCGCTGCTGTTCATGATCATAGCGATCCTGCGATAGCTCCATGACCTGTTGCAAGACCTTCATTTTTTCCTGCTGCAGCAGCACGTTATAGTAACTCAATATCACCGACTGCAAAGTGTTTTCAATAACCAGAGACGAATTCCCGTTCGAGAGTTCTTGCAGATCCTCGAAACGGGATTTGCGAATAAAAATGGCAAACCCATCAAACAATAACCAATTCATGCTCAATGAGCCACTCAATGTCTCCTGTTCGCTATCCCCGGTCTGTTCCCAGCTCCACCTGTCCGTGGCCGCCAGATCGATTCCCAGAGTCGGAAAACGGCCCGCATTGCCCCAGGCATTATTCAACCCGGCTATCCTTTGATCAGTTTTTTGTAATCGAATGCTATAGTTATTTTCCAAGGCCAGATTGATGGCATCTGCTAAACTCAAATCCTGCGCGGCAACCAGTGACCCTATGGAAATGATGAAAATTAGAATGCGTCTCATTTTTTTTCCAAAATGTGTTCATGAATCTGGGGGCATCGTATTTGATGAATTTTATTAATTCCAAATTTTTCATTCTCAATTCAGAAACCACGAACTGATCACCTCTTTCAGAAAAGGTGTCAGAGTATTTATCAATTCTGCAATTCACGTTTCTTGTGCATGACTGCGATTTCGAGCTCTTCCGGTTGTGGGCGGGTGCCTGTCCATAACCACCATGCCCGGCATCGTAAATCGCTGAGGACATGAATCAAGACCGGAAAAAAGATCAGAATAAACATCGTACCAAACGCCACTCCATAGGCCAATGATATCGCCATGGGAATGAGAAACTGTGCCTGATGACTTTTTTCCAGAATCAGTGGAAACAGTCCGATCGTGGTGGTCAGCGTCGTGAGGATGATGGGTCGTAAACGTGCTTTGCCTGTTTCCACGATCGCTTTTTTTATGTCTGTTCCGGCAGCCACCAGAGCATTATATTTGGATAAAAAGATCACGGCATCATTGACAATGACTCCTGTCAGGGCGATCATGCCGAGTACACTGAGCAATGACACGGGCTTGTCGTGCATCCAGTGACCCCAGAATGCTCCGAGTAATGATAAGGGGATCATAAAAAGAATGATCAGGGCTTGCAGCAACGATTTAAAGTGAATCATCAGCACCAGTACGATCAATGCAAAAGCGATGAGAAAATAGGTCTGCAATTTTTCAACGGCAATGCGACTCTCTCGTTGTTGGCCTTGATACTGTATGTTGATACCGGGATATTGGGACTTGATTTTGGGAGTAATTTGCGAATCCACTTGTGCCAGGATATCGGGTACCGAGGCATAGGGATCAACAAGGTCGGCTTGGATACGAATTTCGCGCTGACCGTTATAATGCTGGATGCCTACCGGTCCGCGTTCGAGGTGATAATCTGCCAGCTCGATGAGAGGGTATTCCCCTTGCTGGGTTTGGATTTTCATCCGTTCCAGTTGACCGAGGTTGAGCCGATCTTCTCGGGGAAATCGTACCCAAATGCGCAGTTCGTTTCGACCCTGTTGCAGCCGTTGAGCCTGTCCTCCGTAAAACGCTCTGCGTACCTGACTGGCCACGTCATTTTCATCCAGGCCGAGAAAATAGGCTTTGGGTTTTAGCTGCAGACGTACTTCTTGTTTTCCCTGTGCATTGTTATCCACCACATCTTTGAGGATAGGCATTTCTTTTAGTTGTTCCATCAACATCGTCTTTGCAGCGTCCAGCTCTTCCAGGTCGCGACTCAGGAGACTGATAGCGACTGGCGAGCCCCAACGATTGCGTCCTCCCACGGTAAACTTTTCTGCTTCCGGAACCGGTCCGATTTTTTCTCGCACCTTTTGGGCGATCTGCATGCCGGTAATATCGAGGTTCGTCAGATCTCTGGGCCATACTGAGAGCTCTCCGGTATGGGCTCCCCGTTCCCGTCCTGAAAACGCGCTTCCCACCCGCAGACGTGTATGGTAGATAAGCGGCAGACTATCATTCATGCTTTGCATGAGTTCATCATTCACTTGCCAAACCGCGTCTTCAAAGCGATGTAAATATTCAAAAGTCTGTTTCTCACCTGATCCCGGGACGAACGCTACATTGATTTCAAAACTGTCAAAATCTACCACCGGGAAATAGGTGTTTTTGATAAAGCCCCCCACAAAGAGCCCAATAGTAATCATGAACAAAGCCACGGGGGTACCGATCATGATCCAGCGCCACTTTATGATCCAGTTCAAAGCCCGTCCATAGACTTTTTCGCGCAGCCAAACAAAAAATGATTCAGTGTATTTGCGAGCATTGAATTTGCTGTCTTTGGCTTTGCGATGTCTCAGAACATGCTTGTTTCCGACATGAGCGGGAAGGATAAAAAAGGCTTCTACAAGGGAGAGAAGCAGAGAGACGATGACAATAAATGCCATTTCCCACTGGGCTTCGAATTGAGTGCCCTGCATAAACAACAGGGGAGCAAAAGCGATGACCGTTGTCGAGATCGATGTCACCACGGCCGGCGCGACTTCCAGCGTTCCTGATACGGCTGCCTGATGCGGAGATTTTCCCGCTTGGAAATGAGAGAAAATATTCTCACCGATCACAATCCCGTCATCAACCAGAATACCGATGACCAGAATCATACCGAACAATGACATCATATTGATCGTGATACCATAGAGATTGGCCAGGACAAACATGGCCAAAAATGAAGCCGGGATGCCCCAGGCTACCCAGAAAGAGACGCGAAAGTTGAGAAAGAGGGTCAGGGAGAGCATCACCAGAACGAAACCGATCAACCCGTTAGTGAGCAGAACATCGAGACGGCTATTCAGAATTTCCAAAAAGCTGAAATTCATGCGCAGTTCGACACCGGGGTTTTCTGCATTAAATGTTTCAATATAGCCGTTGACATACTCTGTGATCTCTTTGAGATCTTCTTCTGGTAATTTCTCCACCATGATAGAGACCGATTTGACTCCATTACCGTAGGTGGGATAAAAGTTCTCCGGCTCTTTTTTCTTGACAACTGCGACATCACGTAGCCGCAAAAAACCGCCACTCTCTGATCCGCGAATGATGATATTGCTGATTTTATCAGGATCTGCACTTCGCGACCGTAATCTGATGAGCACTTCTTGGGACTCGGATTTGATTTGTCCGGCCGAAATATCACGGTTGTTATTCAATATTGCCGAAGCGATTTCGCCAATGGACAGGTTGTAGCGCAACAGGTCCGCTTCTCTGATCTCGACGGATATTTCCGGATTCGGAGCACCATACATGCTGACCTGACTGATCACGCCTGAATTCAGCAGGTCGTCTTCAATCAGATAAGCATATTCTTGCAGAGTGAATATGTCGGTATCTCCTGCAAGATTCAAAAACAGCGCACGGGAGGTGTTTCGCTGTTTATAGACCACAGGTCGCTCAGCTGCGCTCGGAAATCCGGATATCCCGTCCACAGCATTCTTGACTTCCATCAAAACTTCGTCGATGTCATATCGACCGGTCGTCTCGATGGTCACCCGAGAAGAATTTTCTGATGAGGTCGAAGTGATTTCCTTGATCCCCACGATGCTGCGCAACGCTGCCTCAATACGGGTGGTAATGCCTTCTTCCATTTCTATAGGCGAAGCACCCGGATAGAAAACAGAGATAGAGATAAAACGGGATGTTCGTTCAGGAAAAAATGATTTTTTCATGTTTGCCAATGAAATCAGTCCCGCGATCACGATAAAGGCGATGAGCAGATTGGCATAAAAGGGAAAGGTCACAAAAGTAGAGACCAATTTTCGAAACATCTGGGTTTGACCTGTTTTGGTAATGGGATTTTCAAGAATTTGAGACAGATTTCATTTTTTCCTGATCGATGATTTTCACAGGTGTGTTTTCTGATACGTTGATCAGGGGTTGAACAACCACCGGTGTACCGGCAGGTAATCCTTTAAAGACAAGAGTGTCTTGATTGACCTTGACGATTTCAATCTGCTGCTGTCTCAAGACCCCGTTTTGGACAATGAACACCTGGTCATGGTTGAACACAGCCTTGCGGGGAATTTCCATGGCTTCTTTGATGGTTCCCCCCTGAAATTCACCATTCAGGTATTCCCC
>CAYNUX010000312.1:0-5150 GCA_964400115.1 uncultured Cytophagia bacterium | reverse complement strand
CCGCATTGTATTTCATCGAACATCAATAATGCCTCATGCTCATCGCACCAGCGTCTCAGTTCCTGAAGAAAACTCTTTTCAGCCGGGAAAATACCTCCTTCGCCCTGAACCGGTTCCAGGAGTACGGCCGCCGTATTTTCGTTCCAGGCCGATTTTACAGAGTCCATATCGTTAAAGGTGGCATGTTTGAATCCGGGTAACATGGGTTCAAAATCCTGCCAAAACTTGGGTTGGCCGGTGGCAGACAAACCCCCATAGGAGCGGCCATGAAAAGAATCTTTAAAGGCCAGGATCTCGACTTGTTTGCGGCCTGCCTTTTGTCGGGACCATTTGCGGGCCAATTTAATCGCTCCTTCGATGGCTTCTGTACCACTATTGCAAAAAAAGACCCGATCTGCAAAGGTATAATCGACCAGAGCTTTTGCCAAAAGAATTTGTGGTTCGGTGTGATAAAGATTAGAGACATGCCAGATTTTTTCTGCCTGTTTTTTTAGAGTATCCAGAACATCCTGATCCCCATAACCCAGTCCGTTCACAGCAATGCCTGCAATAAAATCGAGAAATGACCGGCCTGTGACGTCATAGAGTCGAGCTCCCACTCCGTGGGACATTACCACAGGGGGACGGGAATAGGTCTGTAAAAGTACCTGGCTTTCCAATTCAACGAGTTGAGAGGTTTTCATGGTCTAATCCTTTGTAATTGTGGTACCAAAGGGGACAGAGTCATAGAGTATTTTTAAAAGTGTATCAGCACCTTGCCATTGCACGATATGAATGCGTTGAACCCCTTTCCCCAAAGCAAGAGTGACAGATTCCATTTTGGCGACCATTCCGCCGGTAATCTCTCCTTCCTGTATCCAAGTCTCTGCCATGCTCGTGGTCATGGAAGAGATGATTTTGTTTTTGATGCGAACGCCGGGAACATTGGTAAAAAATATGAGGTCGTCTACTTTGAGAGCAGATGCCAGTGCAGCAGCAGCACTATCGGCATTGACATTATAGCTGTTTCCTTGAGCATCTCCTGAAACAGGCGATACAACAGGGAGCTTTTTATTGGCCAGAGCTTTTTCAACCCCCTCGGGATTGACCTGAACGATTTCGCCTACAAAACCGTAATCATGTCCTTTGCGTTGAAACGGATGCACCAAAAAGAGGTCATCACTTTTGCCCGAAAGCCTCTCACAGGCGAACCCATTATTTTCGAGTGTTTGCGCGATACGATTGTTGACGGTATTTGAGAGGACGTGCTCGACAATATCAATGTCTTGTTGGGTGGTCACCCGAAAGCCATCGATAAATACGGGCTCCCGGTTTGCTTTTCGGAGAGCCCGTGAAATCTCTGCTCCACCACCATGTACGATAACGGTTTCTGTATCGCGCAAAGTCAGAATAGCTTTGGATAACTCTTGAAAGCCTTGCTGGTCATCAAAGGCTTGACCACCAATCTTTAATAAAATCCTTAAACGCATATTTATCCCCATTCAATACCGTTAATCTTGAAAATAATGATTCTATCCTCAAGACACAATCCATATCTCATGATATCAATTCGAGCTCGATTGGCAAGAATCTCCCTGTCGGGGGGCTGGTATTAATTGCATAGAGCAAAAAACACGGGTGTCACTTTATATCAGTGCTGTTGTTTCCGGCCAATTCATCATAATATTCAGGTTTTGCATTGCTTGCCAACTGGCACCCTTGCCCAGATTGTCTATGGCTGAAAAGACAACGATTTGTTTTGCATTCGGAATGGATATAGCATGCAAAAAACAGTGATTACTATTTTTTGCCAGGCGGGTAGAAGGGATTTCATCAAGAACATGGACAAAGGCTTCGGTTTTATAAGCGTCCTTTAAGATTTGCAAGGGATGCCTCTCTGCAATTCTATCCGTGCCGGTAAAATAAATACAGGAAAAAACCCCTCTTCCCATGGGAACCAGTTGAGGTGTAAAGATGATGCTCTCTGTTGAAAAAGAGTTTTTTGTCAGGATGGTTTCCATCTCACCGACATGACGATGCACCCGGCCGGCTTTATAGGCCACCACATTCTCATTCGCTTCCATATAATGCGAGGTTCGCGAGAGAGTCTTTCCTGCTCCGGATAGTGCAGATTTTGCGTCTATGATAATCGTTTGTTCTGCCACGAGCCCGGCTTTAATAAACGGTAACAAGGCTATCAATGCACTGGTAGGGTAGCAACCCGGATTGCCTATGATTTTTGCACTGGCGATCTCTTTTCTATACCATTCGGGTAATCCGTATACGGCTTGGGAGAGTAATTCCGGTGCACCATGAGGCTGATGGTACCACTTGAGATAATCCTGGGCATCGGAAAATCGAAAATCTGCCCCAAGATCAATAATTTTGCACTCTTGCGCAAAAAACGCCTTGCCCAGCCGCGCAGATTCACCGGCAGGGAGGCAGAGAAAAACGATATCTACTTGGTGGTCGAGCGCTTGTTCTGAAGAGATAAACGTCATATCCGATGGTACAAAAAGGTGTGGAAAAAAAGACCCGAGTCTTTGTCCCTGCTCTTTTTCAGATGTTACAAAAATCAACTCTATATTCGGATGCCTGGACACGAGGGTCAATAACTCTTCTCCGGTATATCCGGTGGCGCCGACGATGCCTACTCTAGCTTTCATTCTTTGACTCGTTCTTTTTTTGTAACAATTCACTCAATTCTGTTGCTCTCCGGGTAGCGGTTTCCACGGCCCTGATCATCATGGGGCGTAATCCATGTCTTTCCAATTCCTGAATAGCTGCGATTGCCGTACCTCCGGGGGTCGTTACGTGGTCTTTTAATACAGCGGGGTGAACATTGGTCTCCTGTACGAGTTTTGCCGATCCTAAGACGGTCTGGGTCGCCAGCTTTAGAGCCACATCTCTGGGGAGTCCCATCATGACGCCGCCATCGGTCAATGCTTCAATGATCATATAAATATAGGCAGGGCCACTGCCGCTCAAGCCTGTGATGACATCCATAAGATTTTCGGGAACAACCTGCACTTTGCCTACGGCCTCACAGATTTGTACGGCCAAAAGTTTGTGTTCTTCCTGTGCATATTCGCCCAGGCAAAGTCCCAGGGCGCCTTCTCCCACTACAACAGGGATATTGGGCATCACCCGAATGATGGGATTTTTTTTACCGATAACTCTATTGATCGTATCAGAGGTGATGCCGGCCAGAATCGACAGGATCAGCTGCTCGGGCCGAACAGCAGGTTTGATGTGATCCAGAACCGTTAGAATCGTTTGTGGCTTTACGCATAACACTACAATGTCCGCCTTTGAGACTGCACTCGGGTTGTCCTGGGTTGTATTTACTTTGTATTGACTGTTCATGAAATCCAGACGCGATTGTAAAATGTCTGTTGCAATGATATTTTCCGGACGGGATAATTCGGCGTGGATCAAACCGCTCATCAGGGCTTCGCCCATATTACCGGAGCCGATAAATGTTATCTTTTTTTGTAATAGCACATTGCTCTCCAGACTAGGTGTGATATTCTGCATTAATGGTGATATATTCGTGTGTCAGGTCGCAGGTATAGATTTGGCTTTTAAAAGAGCCGGAATTCAGTGACATATCAATGGTCAACTCTTTCTTGGCCAGTGCCTGTTGCATCTTTTCTTCATCGTACTCGATCGCACAGCCGTCCCTGGCAACGGTTATCCCGGCTATTCTGATTTCAAATCCATTCGGGTCGATCCGAACCCCTGCCGAGCCCACCGCCGATACCAGTCGCCCCCAGTTTGGGTCCTGACCATATATGGCGGTTTTCACCAGCATGGAATTGGCCATGGCTCTGGCAGCTTTTCTTGCATCGTGTTCGCTCGAGGCATTCAGCACGGTTATGGTGATGACCTTGGTGGCGCCTTCGCCGTCTCTGGCAAGCATCAGGGTTATCTTGAGCAATAACCTGTAGAGCGCTTTTTCAAAAGCCTCATAGTCTTCATTTTTTGATTCGATCTTGGGTGCTCCGCTCTGACCGTTTGCGAGTATCAGAACGCAATCATTCGTGCTCATTTCGCCATCTATAGTCAATGCATTCAAGGTGCAACTCGAAATGTGTTTGAGCATATTTTTTAGCAAAAGTGAATCTATGGCGATATCTGTTGTCAGTGCGCAAATCATCGTTGCCATGTCGGGCTGAATCATCCCACTGCCTTTAGCGATGGCTCCAATGGTCACCGGTATACCATGCAAATCGAAAGTGATTGCGCGATATTTGGGACGTGTGTCAGTCGTCATGATCGCTTGTGCTGCTCTTTCACCTCCATTATTCGAGAGGGAAGAGCCGATTCGGGCAATACCATTTTTGATAATCCCCATGGGCAAATAGTGCCCAATGACACCGGTTGATGCGATCAAAATATTGTCAGGATTTATGTGCAGAGCCTTTGCCGTCCACTCGATCATTTGACGGGCATCGTGCCTGCCCCTGTCTCCGGTACACGCATTCGCATTGCCGCTGTTGATGAGTATTGCCTGTGCGACACCCGATTCAACCTGGTTTTTGCATAACACAACAGGAGCGGCAGGTAACGAGTTTGTCGTGAACAGTGCTGCAGCACTGGCTAAGGTATCGCTTATAATGAGGGCCAGATCCGGTTTTTCATCTTTAAGGCCGCAATGCAACCCATCTGCCCGAAATCCTTTGGGTGACGTAACAGATCCATCAAAGAGCTCACCGTCCATGAATTTCCCTGCTATCTTTGATGAGTTTGTAGCTGATACTATCTACCAGAGCTAGCCAACTGGCCTGAATGATATTCTCTGAAACTCCCACTGTGCCCCATACTGAAACATCATCCGAAGATTCGACAAATACTCTTACCTGAGCAGCGGTGGCTTTTTCGCTATTCAGTACCCGTACTTTATAATCGACAAGATGTAAAGATTTCATTGTCGGATAAAAGGGTTCCAACGCCTTGCGTAAAGCCTTGTCAAGCGCATCCACAGGACCATGACCTTCTGCCGCAGTATGTTCGATTATGTTGTTTACCTTGATTTTAAGCACAGCTTCTGATTCGATTGAATTGTCTTCGCGCTTGTCGATGAGTACCTTGGCGCTGAGCAATTCAAAAAATGGTTTATACTGACCTGTGGCTTTCATGAACAGTACCTGCAACGATCCGTCTGCACC
>CAYNUX010000311.1:0-5159 GCA_964400115.1 uncultured Cytophagia bacterium | reverse complement strand
GCAGATTATTGAGTGGAAACGAAGCTGTCGCACATGCCGCTTTGAGGGCACAGGTTGACATGGGAATTGGATATCCCGGCACTCCATCTACAGAAATTTTGGAAACGTTCTCAGGTCTTGGTGGGAATGCCAGGTGGTCACCAAATGAGAAAGTCGCCCTCGAAGTCGCCATAGGAGTGGCTTATGCCAAAGGACGAGCCATTGCTACGATGAAACATGTCGGCCTGAATGTAGCAGCCGATCCATTATTCACTGCTGCATATACAGGGGTTCAAGGTGCACTTGCTGTCATTGTCGCCGATGACCCGGGCATGGCTTCAAGCCAGAACGAACAAGATAGCAGGCGTTATGCTATTGCCGCAGGTATCCCAATGCTTGAGCCTTGTGATTCTCAGGAAGCATTTGATTTGCTCTTTGAGGCTGTCAAACTGTCGGAAAGATGGCAGATCCCTGTTTTGTATCGATTAAGCACTCGTATCTGTCATTCCAAAACCGTCGTGGAAATCCAGGGAACGCTGGAACGAAAAAATGAGATCCATTTTGAGCGGGATATTCATGCCCGAGTCATGGTTCCTGCATATGCTCGTCCTGCCCATAAGAGATTACGACAAAAACTCAAAGAGATACAGGCCTGGGCCGAGACCTCTGATCTTGTGACCCTTTGCAAAAATGACAAGGAACTCGGCGTCATTTCCTCGGGGATCTCTTTTGTACACGCTATAGAAGCGGCTCCCAAAGCCAGCCATCTACAGCTAAAGATCACGTACCCCTTGCCGCTTGAAACAATACGAGAATTTAGCAATACCGTCGATCGATGTATGGTCGTTGAGGAAGGAGATCCTGTTCTTGAAGAAGAATGTTTGGTTGCAGGTATTGCTGTCGAGAAAAAATCAGAGCACTATAGATTCGGCGAGTTGGACGTCGGCCGTGTAAAGAGTATGCTCACCGGTGAATCCACTAACGATATTGCTGGGCCTGCCGGAAAACCACCACAATTATGCCCTGGCTGCCCGCATCGTACGGCTTTTTCGATTTTGCATGATCAGGATTGCATCGTGACCGGTGATATCGGTTGTTACACTCTTGGTGTGATGCAACCTTTTGAAGCAATCGATACATGTGTATGCATGGGCGCAAGTATCGGAGTGGGGTTGGGGCTACGTCATGTATTACCAGATGATCAGGCACGAAAAGTGGTCAGCGTTATTGGGGACAGCACTTTTGTTCACAGCGGCCTTACCGGTTTGGTTGAAATGGTCTATAATCGACCCAAAACCGGTCATCTGGTTATGATACTGGATAATTCGACCACCGCCATGACAGGATTGCAGGAACATCCAGCCACTGGAAGAACTCTCGACCATCAACCCACCCATAAATTGATTTTGGAAGATATGATACGAGCGATGGGCATCGACAAGGTAGCGGTTCTCGATCCTCATAAAGATAAAAAGGTTTTCAAGGAAACCGTCGTATCTTTTCTGCAAAGTCAAGAATTATGCGTGATTATTGCGCGTCGTCCTTGTCTGCTGGCAGCTAAAAAAATCAAGGCATATGAAACACCGGTTCGTTGTCCAAATGATGAAAAAAGGTAACTAGAACGGATATACAAGATGAGTCAAGTGTATAATGTCGTATTCGCCGGTTTAGGCGGACAAGGGGTTATTAAAGCTTCTGACATTTTAGCAGAAGCTGCTTTCCTGTCAGGCTTTGATGTGAAAAAAGCTGAAGTTCATGGAATGAGCCAAAGAGGTGGCTCTGTGACCAGCGATGTGCGACTGGGTCAAATCGTCATGAGCCCTATGGTGCCTCCTCGAGGCGCAGATATTTTGGTCGTGCTGGAAACGAGTCAAACCGAAACTGCCTGGCCCCGGCTAAAACCCGAGGGACTAGTGCTGAATTGCAGTATTATCGACGCGAAATCACTGCCTAATGCCAAGACACTCAATGTGGCAATGTTGGGTTTATTGAGCAATTACCTGCCCATTTTTGATGCCGAATGGCATCAAGCGATACGCAATTCCTTGCTTGAAAGTCTGCACGACATGAATTTCAGAGCTTTTAGTATCGGAAAAAATACTCATTTATAATACGATTGAAAAATTATTTTCGTTTAGATGAGGTGTCCCTTGAAAATCCAGCAATTATCCATTTTTTTGGAAAACAAACCTGGCAATCTGAGTGCGATTTGTAAGGTTTTGAAGGACGCTAACTTGAATATTTTGAACATGTCACTCGCCGACACCCAGCAATTTGGCATTGTCAGACTGATAATACATGATTTTAAAAAAGCCAGGACTTTATTGCAAGAGGCCGGATATGTGGTGAATTTAAAGTCTGTCGTGGCTCTTGAGATCGTCGATGAGCCCGGGGGGTTTTTTAAAGTATTGGAAACATTGGAAAAAGAGCAGATTAATATTGATTATCTTTACCCTTTTGCCTTGAGAAGAAATAAAGATCTCGCAGTATTGATTTTTCGATTCAGTGAACCCGAAAAAGCGATACAGGTTTTGATGAGAGAAAAGTTTGTTGTATTGGAAGCCGAAAACATATTCGGAATGCGGGAACGGATGAATAATGGATAAGCCAGTCGCAAAGAATATTGTCTGGGATAAAGCAGAGCTGATGGAGCGCCACGAGCTCGAAAAATTACAACTTTTACGACTATCGCAGGTCGTTGATCGGGTCTCGCATGTTCCTTTTTATCATCAGGCATTTGCAGAAAAAGGCTTGACCAGCAGAGATATACATTCTTTGGAAGATATCAAAAAACTGCCTTTTACCACCAAAACAGATTTACGAGAACATTATCCACTGGGATTTTTAACAGTCCCCCGAAATAAAGTTCTTCGTTATCACGGTTCCTCTGGGACTACCGGCCGACCGACTTTTGTTGCCTATACCCGGGAGGATCTCAATTTATGGGCCAACTTATGTGCCCGGTTTTTGGTTTCAGGGGGTCTTTTGCCTGAACATACCGTCCAAATTGCCTTTGGCTATGGTCTGTTTACCGGCGGATTCGGCCTCCATTATGGCATCGAAAAGGTCGGGGCGGCCATCATACCCGCAGCCAGTGGTAATTCTAACCGACAGCTTTTGCTTATGCAAGATTTAAAGACCGACGTTTTGGTGTGTACACCGAGTTATGCACTGAGGCTAGCCGAAGTCATCGAAGAAGAAAAAATTGAAAGACTTTCACTGGCTCTTAAATTTGCTCATCTGGGTGCCGAGCCCTGGAGCGAAGATATTCGTGCATATATCGAAAAAGAACTGGATATCCTGGCCTTTAATAACTATGGTCTTAGTGAAGTCATTGGGCCCGGAGTCAGCGGCGAATGCGTTTATCGCAACGGAATGCATATTCAAGAAGACCATTTTATTGTCGAGTGTATCGATCCGGAAACACTTGAACCTGTTCTCCCGGGGGAAGAAGGAGAATTGGTTTTTACGGCACTTACAAAAGAAGCTTTTCCGTTGCTTCGCTATCGCACCCGGGATATTGCGACCCTAAATCCTGAACCCTGTCCCTGTGGTCGACCCTCGATACGTATGAGTCGAATCAAAGGCCGTACCGACGATATGCTGATTATCCGGGGGGTTAATGTCTTTCCATCTCAGATTGAGGAAGCCTTGCTCAAGGTTGAAGGTACCGCGCCTCACTATCAGATCATCGTCGACCGTCCCGGTTCCCTCGATACAGTGACTGTAAATGTGGAAATGAGTCCTCTGGTTTTTTCAGATAGAATGAGTGATTTGCAAGCCCTGCGGGATAATATCATTCGAGAAATCCAGATCATCACCGGTATTCAAATGCAAGTTAACCTGGTACAACCTCAAACTCTTGAACGGTTTTCAGGAAAAGCGAAACGCGTTATCGATCATAGAGGATCCCTCTCATGATCTCCGTCGTTTTTGCGGTACTCGTTGATTTTTGGTGAATGTATCGCCCAAAAATCCTGCAGGATTGCTTTTTAGGCGGTTGTCCGGTGAGACCCTGGGAGGCTGCATTTGCTTACGGTACCAGCAATTTCTCTATTGTAAAGCCGGCTCTGGTTTCAGTTGCGGTGGCGATGGTGGTTCCGTTCATTATCTACCTGTTGTGAGCAGGTTTATATCACCCCGGGTATGAGAAAAAACCTTATACCCATTATCAGGCATTGATGACGTACAAAATCATGGCAGGAGGGATGCATGTTTCAATTTTCCGAAATGGTTCGTAAAATGAGATCGAGCGAAATTCGCAAGCTTATGAAAATGGCTGCGAATCCCGATGTTATCTCGTTTTCAGGGGGAATGCCCAATCCGGATTTGTTTCCTGTCGAAATGATGGAAAAGATATATGCTGAGGTGCCTCTTCAAACCAAGCAAGCTGGCTTTCAATATTGCCCTACCGCCGGGTACCCAGCTCTGATTCAAACGTTAAAGACTTATTTGGCCGAAAAGGGCTTACCCCTTGAAAATAATGATCTGATCATAACCACCGGTGCACAGCAAGCGATTAATTTGGTGACGCGCGTTTTTGTCGATCCTGGCGATCGGGTTATTAGCGAGTTCCCTTGTTTTATCGGTGCTGCAGCAACCTTTAATTCTTATCAAGCTGAAATGAGCACGATTCCCCTCGATGAGAATGGACCCGATCTCGATGGCTTTAGCCAAGCACTAGCCACCCCCCCTCTTGCCAAATTGATTTATTTGACACCCTTTTTTCACAATCCGGCTGGCATCATTTATAGTCAGGAACGAAAACAATCTTTAATAGAATTGCTCAGCCAACATCGAATGGTTTTATTAGAAGATGATCCTTATGGTGAGCTCTATTTTGATGCAAAAGATAAGGAACTTTCGGTTCCGATCAAAGCTCTGGCTGGAGAAAAATTCCCGATCTGTTATGCCGGATCTTTTTCCAAGATTATCGGTCCCGGGTTGCGGCTGGGATGGCTGTTGGCTCCCTCTGAAATCATTGAAAAATGTGAGCTCGCCAAGCAATCCATGGATGCCTGCTCCTCTACATACTCTCAAGTTCTCGCTCATCGTTTTATGGAAAGCGGTGCTTTACCCGATTACTTGCGATTTTTGCGTTCCGAATATAAAGAGCGTGCCCAAATCATGCTCGATGCCATGTCAGAGGTTATGCCCGACTCTTGCTCTTGGACCATTCC
>CAYNUX010000310.1:0-5161 GCA_964400115.1 uncultured Cytophagia bacterium | reverse complement strand
CTTATGATTCATGTGATGATAATAAGATAAAGTTTTATCCCAAGGATTTCTTTCAATACAGATTTTTAAATAGGAGTTCCAAATACGTTCAGATATCTTGCCACGAAGGTCGGAAGCAGCCATATGGTTTTTAAAACCTTCAAAATTCATAGGGAAATGAGGTTCAACGCTTGGATGAATAGGAGTCAAAACATCATCATCATCGCAAAAATTCGACAAAAAAACTTCTACACTCGTGCCAGCCGTTTTCATTGTTTTAATAAAAATGAGCTGATATTTATGCAAAATTACCAAAACATCCTCCCTCCTAAATTGAGCGATTTTTATGAGCAAGCCGGGGCGGGCGTTTTTTCCGGCGGGGCGAAACGCCCGGCCGGCGCATAGCTCTCTCCGGCGTCGCCAATTTTGGCCAAAACGGGAGACTCGGCTGTCGAAATCTCAAAATTTCGGTAACGAATAGACGAATCAAGAAAAATTAGAATCGCTCAGGTTGGGTTCTTGCTGAAAAATCTATAAAAATTGCGAAAGCAAAGCAACACGACGAGGCAGGGAAACATCCTCGATTTTGCAAGACTCGATAAATTCTTTAAAAATATTTTCACATCGCCGAATTGTTATGCTCGAGTTAATTATTTCCTTTTGTATATTTCTCAAATTTACGGGCACGCCTTGAACCTTTTTCGTCATTGGAGTACGATCAACACCCAATTGGCTAAAAAAATTATCAATTCCAATATCAATCTGTATTTGATCCAAATTAATCTCAACAACATTTAAATCTTTATTTTTAGATAAAAAATTTTCAATTTTGCATTCAATATCAAACAAATAGCTGAGGATTCTTTCCGATTGGGTCATTTTATTATAAGAACGGGGAGGTTTAAACAAGCTATTGGCGGAAGGTACGCAATGCATCCAAAGCGGCCATGCTTGATTTTTGGACGAAAAATATCCCATCGACAAAAAACTTTTTAGAACTTTAATCAAATCTCTTCTCAAAACAACAATAGTTATATTTTCTCTTGGAAAAGAGTCCAGAACAACATCAAAAAAAGTCTTGATGAACATATGGTTCGTTTCCGCATAAATTTTTCCCGGCGGAAGTTCCCTCAATTTTTCTCGAATTGCTTCTACTTTAATCTTTCTTTCTGCAAAAGTCTTTTCCAGTGGAAGGCGATTCACCATTTCTAAAAACCGACCGGACATTGCTGGGTGGGGTTCATGAAAGGCCGCGACATCCTTGGCTGATCCAAGTAGCGTGGTCAGATATTCAGAACCTGCGCGGCCCGAGTTGATGCAAAAAATCAATCTATTATCACTTTTTAGGGTTTTCTGAAAAACCGGGGCCAATCCTTGAACCTGTTTTTGCGCCATTTCCAGATGTTTCCGATAGTAATCACCCTTTTTGCCCATCCGAACAAAATTTTCCTTTTTTTTGTTTAGAAACCAATGAGCAATTTTGGCATTATGCTGCCGATACGGCAAATTGGCATTCGAGGTCCAGTCCAGATCATCGCCCAGGTGACGCGTGAGGAAGGTTTCAGCAAAAGTCTGAAATCCAGGACTTTTTAATGCCAGATTCGCATGAAGGATAAGTCCGACCCATGGAATTCCAACCAATACACGTCCCAGTTCCAATTGGGGTATCAATTTGTGTGGGAAAACAAAACAATCATGCCCAGGATGAGGCTCCCCTTCTAAATCAAATATCTTTTGAAGTCCCACTGTACCAAAATCAAATTTTGGTACAGTTCGCCTGTTTATGGAAAAAGAGTGATGACCCGATTGAATCAGCTTTTGAATTTCAATATAAAAATTGGGAGCAGGAATGATGTCTACATTGGAAAAAACCACATAATCCGCTATCGAAAATTTCCATGTAGCATCTAGAATATCCGCCAAGAAAGGAAGTTTGCGGCCCCCCCCGAGTCCTTCCAGGTCACATGCTGAATAGCCCAAATCCGGCGTTTTCCGGAACCATTCTGGAATAAAAGAATGATCCTCAGCAAACTGAGCCGTTAAGCATTCCAAGTCAGGATTTTGGGGATTTTGAGAAGCAATACGGATCCCTTCAAAAGTAAATTTTTGATATTGATCTGACCAGCTGTCCGGCTTGGGAAGGAATGGATTGATGATATGGACTAATTTCATAAGACTATTTTTCAGGCCAATCGGCTACCGTTTTCGATAAATTGCCGCGACAACGCAACCGGATCAAACCGAAGATTCTCAATCACCCGCCCAATCCGCTCCTCTTCCTTCTCGGTTGCAGGAGTTGGCGGAATCATGGGTTTCCGGGTCACATTTTTCCGTTCCGGAATGACAATCTCCGTCAAGGCAACGTCGATTCCCATATTTCCCAGGAGGTCGCTCACCTTTTCCGGATCGGACATATCTTCAATATCCAAATCGTGAAATTGGACCTCTGAATTGTCTCGGAAAAGCAAGCGATAATATTCCGCCCTTGTACGCATCTCGCAGATGTACCAAAGCCGAATCCCATCAATTCCGATGGAATAAAAAGGCTTGGGATGAATAATCTTTCGTGGATAATCCGGGTCCAGGTACCACAACCACATATCCCCTTTATTCTTGAAATCATGCCGGTTCTTAAAACTCATCAGATTCTTCATCATGTCCCGTCGGATCAACAGAACATGCACCTTCCCGACATGTGTTAGGTCTTCGATATTTTCAAGCAAACCCGCCTTGACCAGTATATGGGACATTTCACCATAAACTTTGCAAGGCCGACTCAAAATCCGCTGAAATTTATTTTGCCAGAATTGGCGGACCTTGGGCACGTTCCCCCGAGAATTAAACAACGTCAAATGGGAAACGTCCGGTGTATCCACCCCGAACCGGTCATATCCCAGCAATTCATGGTAGATCTCCGAATCCGGAATATTCCGGTTCAGCAAATCGGCCATGTACATAGTGCCGGTATGCCCCGGCGTAATCGTAAATATAAAGGATCGCTCACCCGTCATTGGCTAACTGCTCCACTCCTCCCACTCACAAAGCCGTAAAAAGGCATTCAAGCCTCCTTCTTCCGAAAAATTTACTTTCAAGGGTATCTTTGGTGCTGGTTAAAAATGCTCCCTGCCCTCATAGCGGCGTTGTCTCACCTTCTCGAGTGAAAGGAAGCCCAAAAGGAGAAAAGACCTAAAATCAGCAAAAAAAGGGTACCAGGTTCCGGAACAGGAGTCGAATTGGTTGCATCAGCAACGACCCAGGCACCAAGAGAGGGGTGTGAAAAATCTTCCCAGTATTTGCCGAGGCTCGCCCCTTTCCATGCATGCCATGCACCGTTATTATAGGACCACCCGGTAATCATTGCATCAGTTATCTCGGTTGGTCCATCTGAATCCGCACCAAATATGTTCATGTATCCAAGGGTTTCACCCACTATTATCTGATCATTACTTTGAAAGCGCTGATAGCCGAAGGTCGATTCCATTTCTTCAATTGTATACGATTCCCACACCTTCAGGTCATCCGCAGTTGCCATGTGCCACCCCAAGCTGCCCCGGAAGTATCCATCAGCCAATTCGGTTTTAATGTTTTCTGTCATTTCTTCAAATGTGTGATCCGACCAAAAGTAAATATCCCAATACCAGAACTTCTGATTAATTTCATCGTAGACGACTTTTTCCCCTTTACTCTCAATCAGACTTAATGCAGCTGCTGGCGCCCCAAACCCGCCGAGTAAGCTGACAACAACCAGTACCCCTATGGTAACCTTCCATAATTCATTTCTCATACAGCTCTCCTTTTTTCCTAAATTAAAATAAGGTGCGATACGATTGGATCGAAAGGTATTCGCACGTCAAAGGGAGTGCTTCAAGGTGTTTTGATATGAAAGAAGACCCTAATGCCTCACTCCTCGTGCGCTTTCTCTCCCACATCGATTCTCGATGGCTTTTCTCCGAGTGTGAATTTCCGGACCATTTCTCTATAAGATTTTTCCAAGTTTCGAATAAATTTAGGTGTATCGAAAAGGGGGGCGGTTTTCCGATCTTGGCCTAACTTTTCACGAATTTTAGTCAACTTGTCTCGGTTATTGGCCAAATCGAGGGCCAATGCTTCGTATTCGCCGAGGGATTTCGTCACCAATTCGGGGAGTCCTTCGGCATTCAGAAGACTGGCGGCGACCCGTGATGCAAAATTACTCCCTTTTAGGGTGATCACCGGAAGACCGGCCCAGAGTGCATCGCTGGTGGTCGTGTGGCCGTTGACCCGTCGCGTATCCAAACAGAGATCCGCCAGCCGTTGTCTTGTTAAATGCTCCGCCTTGGGCAGCCGATCGGCAAAAATGATTCGCTCGGAATCGATGCCGCGGGTCCCGGCTTCCGATCGAATATTGGCTTGGGCGAGCGGGTCGGAGGTGAATAGCCACAATACGCTTTCCTCCACTGCAGACAGCAACCGCATCCAAAGATCGAACGTACTGGGATCGATTTTGTAGACCTGATTGAAAGAAGCAAACACAAAACCGGTCTCGGGCAGCCCCTGCTCAGCCCGTGAAAAAACCCGGTCCGAAATAGTCTGCAGATGATCATTCACCTGATAGGTATCAGGAAGATAAACCGGCTGTTCCGTGTACCAGCCCAGATGCGATTCAGGTGTAACGATACGATCAGTAACTATATAATCGATGAAATCGGCCCCTGTCGTGCCAGGAAAACCGAGCCAGGTGCAAACTATAGGGGCCGGCCGCAGGGCGCAGATCTCCATCCGGTTTTCAGCACCGGTGTGGCCCATCAGGTCCACCAAAATATGAATCTGATCCTGGTGGATGCGCCGAGCCGCTTCCGCATGGGTGAACTCCCGGATATCAATAAAGTGGTCGCATCCTTCGGCGATTATTTTCCGGTAATCGCTGCCGTCGTCCCTGCCAAAAGAATACCCGTACACCTCGAATTCCGGGCGGTGATGGGTTCCGAACAGTCGCTGAATCAGATGGCCCACCGGATGATTGCGAAAATCATTGGACAAATACCCGACCCGGATGGTTGACTGGGACTTTCGCAAATGGTCAAAGGAAAATTCCACATGTCCATGAGGAGCCATCCGGTGGGCATGCGCCGCCCAGGATCGAGCCACCGCCAGGTTTTGTTCAGGATCGGCGGTTCGAACCAGATTCATCAGGGGCTGCTCG
>CAYNUX010000309.1:0-5180 GCA_964400115.1 uncultured Cytophagia bacterium | reverse complement strand
GGCTCAGAGAAAGCGATCCTGCCTCGCTCTGCATGGGAATTTTGATAAAGGCATCACAATGATCGCGCACGGCAGCAGAGAGACCGCGTTTTTCGCCTCCGACACACAAAAGGATCGGATCTGTCAGATCCTTATCATACAAAGTATATTTGGAATTGGCAATGGATCCATAAATATGGATCCCCAGCTTTTTCAATCGCGGCAGCATTGGCTCTGCCCGGTCAAACAAGACCATAGGCACTCGGTCAAACGCCCCGGATGAACTACGGCAAAGAGCAGCTTCATCAAAATCCCATAGATGTTTTTTCAGCAGCAAGGCATGAACCCCCATCGCCTCGGCAGTGCGCAATGTAAACCCCAAATTCTGGCTATCGTCAACCCCCTCCAAAAGCAACAAAAGCGGAGAATCACAATTCGAAACAACAGTCGCAACAAAATCATCAGCAGAAAGCGGATCTTTAGGCTCTGCCAATGCCAGCACCCCTCCATGGGTTTTCCCTTTAGCCATGGCATCGATCTCGTTGATCGGGGCAAACTTTACCGGCACATTCTGAGCTTCAGCGCTGGCCTGTATCGGATTTGCCTTGATGGGGTGTAGCCCCTGTTTGAGTATCACGAGTTGAAAACGTCTATTGCGTGCATCCAAGGCTGCCTGCACACTAATTTGTCCTTCCAATTGAATCATAGCCCTGTCACATGATAAAAATTAAGATTTTTTCTGCGGCACAAAACTCAAAATGAGCCCAACGACAATCAGCGTAAGCGTTCCGATCACTCCAATCATTCGTGAATGCCAGTTGCACTGTAACCAGCTGAGATTATCCGGTAGATTTCGTGCCAGAGTGGACCAGGCGATACTGAGAACACTGGCAATGACAGCAACAGCAGCATGCCACCGTTTTACCCGCTTAAAGGCGAGTCCCAGCAAAAACAGCCCGATAACCCCTCCTCCGGCAATTCCGCCCAGCTGCCAACCGGTTTCCAGGGCTGTTTTGACCTGGGTCATAGCCAACCCGGTAATAGTTCCCAATATGCCCCAAACAATGGTGAACCTGCGAAGCATTTTGATATCATTGGCATCGTCAGAGTTTTTATTGTAATAGGGTTTATAAAAATCCAGCAAAGATAAAGAAGAGACACAATTCAGGGAAGAGTCGATGCTGCTCATGGCTGCTGCAAAGATGGCAGATATCAACAAGCCTCTGACGCCCATGGGCATTTGAGTTACAATGAAATGGGGGTATACTTTGTCACCGATCATCTCTCCCTGCATAACCTGTGGTAGATTATGAGCCTGGGTTGAATAAAATGCAAACAATGCTGTTCCGATAAACAGGAAAATAATAGAGATCGGTATATAAGCCAGGGCCGCAGTCCAGACGGATTTGGCAGCCTCTTTGGTTGAACGCGTAGTCTGATACCTTTGAACATAATTTTGATCGACACCGAAATTTCTCAAATTTTCCATAATTCCATAGAGAACCACAACCCACGCTGTTGGGGCTACCAGATCCAATTGCCACGAGCCAAGCGAGAATTTATCGTGTTGTTGAGCCACCTCAATAATCGTGGAGAATCCACCGGGGATATCGGAAATTAACAAAAAGATAGAGAACAGAGCCCCCCCGATAAGAATAATAACCTGTATGACATCGGTCCAGATTACAGCTTCAATTCCTCCGATCATCGTATAAACCATCACCCCGATACCGGTCAAGACAATAATTGTGGTATAGGACCACCCGGTAAGACTATGAATGACGAGTGATACCAGAAAAAGGATCATACCGATTCGGGTGACAGAGCCGAACATGAAACTGATACTACCATAGATACGGGCCCATCCTCCGAATCGCTGTTCGAGAAATTCATAAGCTGACACCTTGACCCGCGATCGGTAAAGAGGGATAAAATAGATTGTAGCGATCAGAGCAGCGACTGGCAAGGTGAATGAAAACATGAGGGCGTCCCAATTAAAATTATAGGCTTGCCCCGGATATGCCAGAAAAGTGATGCTTGACACAAAGGTCCCCAATATTGACAATCCCACGGCCCAGCTCGGTAATTTTCCGTTCGCAATCATGAACCCCATTGAACTGCTGCTCCGTTTTCGAAAATAGCTACCAAACAGAATGATAGCGCCAAAATAGACAACAAGAATAATTTTATCCACGAGATAAAACTGGTTTGGCATTTTCGCTCCTCTCTTAAAGGACAAAGTGTCAGAATTCAGGTCAACTGCAAACTATTTGGGTAGTTCCCAGAGTAATGGATCGATACTGCTGGTAAGTTTTTGTATATCTGTTCTCAAAATTTCATACTCTTTTTTCCGGCACTGTGCTCTGGTCACATAACAAACTTTGGTTCGTGGCAAAAGCGCAGAAACAATTATCAGAGAATCTGATTCAGGAGCGACAAACGCCCAATAATATCCTTGCATCAGCCGATGTGCGGGGCCGGTAAAGGGCTGCAAAAGTTGTGTTCGGCGTTGAGTTGATTCGAAATTTGCGAGTTGTTCATTGAACCACGAAATAGCAATCTCTTTGGGGTCATGGTTTGAGGGGCGATCCAGCACACCTAGTTTCAATTGAGCATTGGCATAGCGTTCATGTTGCAAAACCAGCATCCACAGGATCTGATTTTGAATGGCAAGAGAATCATTAAAATGAGTAAGAAGAGTATCCCTATTCATTTCCCGAATCAGCCATTCTTCACCGGGATGGGGTAATGACACATGAAATGGATAATTGAAATAAGCAGAGTCAGCAAAGCCGATTCGCGAATCATCCTGAAGAACAGGGTATTCATCTGGTGGTTGAGGCAATCGTTTGCGCCACTCGTTAAAAAATATCCATACTGCCGCCAATGCCAATACAAGAATAAGCAAATGTACCATCTCGGAACTTTTTTTCATCTAAAACACCGCAATTTCTTCAAACGTCCACTCTGGCACGGCTCCCTTGCGTGTTGTCACAAAGGCACCCAGACGGTTACTGAAATCTGCAATTTCGGCCAGAGAGGCCTTTTCCAAATATTTAATAATCATACCTGCAGCAAAGGCATCGCCGGCACCGGTGGTATCGATGGACCGGACGGAAAATCCCGGATGATCCACCACCTCATCTTTGGATACAAGAATGGAACCATTTTCGCCGAGTGTCAAAGCAGCCAGTTCTATGTCAAATTTTGCCAAAAAATCTTTTAGATATCCGGCATCATTTTCATTTCCGGGCCATGCCGCTCTAAGCTGGGCCAACTCTGCCTGATTGAGTTTGATGATATCAGCCAGGGTACAAGAGTCCATGACAATTTTTTCTATGGCGGCTGACCACCCACGCAAATTAACATCGAAAATTTTAGTTGCCTGGCGAGCATGGTTAAGAAAATTTTGAATGGCCGTTTTTGAACTCTCGTTTCTTTGGGCAAGCGTACCGAATAATACGGCATCGAGGCGCTGTGCAAATGGGTACCAGACATCATTAAAAGACATAAAATCAAATGCTACATCACGGCTACATTCAAAGGACGGCAGACCTGCCTGATCAAGTGTAACACGCACAGTACCCGTAGATTTTATCGGATCGATCTGGATACCAGAGACATCGAGATTACGCGATATCAGCTCATGCATCAATTGATCACCCGGCTTGTCATTGCCGATGCGACTCAGAATGATACCGTATTCCCCTGCCTGGTTTACATGTGCGGCGAAATTGGCCGGAGCACCCCCCAAAAATTTCTCGTCTTCATAAAGATCCCACAAGACCTCACCAAGGCCTGCGATTTTAAATGATGGTCTCATCTCCCTCCTATCCGTCACTGGTGCGTACTGCCACCTTCATGCCAGGGCCTCCTGGCATGACTCCGCTGCCAGTACGCGGATCAACGACTTTAAAATTGATTCCCTGAGGTATGGGGAATTCGGTATAAGGTGAATCCTCGAGCGTTTCTATCATAAAATTGATCCAGATGGGTAAGGCACCGGAAGAGCCGGTTACGCCGGAACCGTATTTATTGATCATTTTTCGATTGTCGTCATAACCGACCCAAACAGCCACCACAAGGTCAGGAGTAAAGCCGATAAACCAGGAATCACGATAATCATTGGTCGTACCGGTTTTACCGGCGCAAGGCAAATCAAACCCCGAATGCCGGATTTTCTGAGCAGTACCTGACTCGACAACCCCTCGCATCATATCCAACAACAAGTATGTTGTCTGGGGATCCACAACACGTTCACTTGTATTTGAGAACACATCGATCACCTTGTTGTCACCTGATTTGGTCTGGGTTAACATAAAAGGCTCGCGATATATCCCCAGCGAGGTGATGCTCGCATATGCCGAAGCCATTTCCAGGGGAGAAACTCCGGTGGCTCCCAAAGAAATAGAAGGGTTGGGCTCCATGTCGCTCCTAATACCCATACGTTTCGCATAATCAATAGTGACCCGTGGTTTGATCAGATCAATGAGTTTGGCAGCGATCACATTACGCGATTGAGCCAAGGCTTCTTTTAAGATCATGGGTCCATGATATTCTTTGTCAAAATTTTGTGGGGTCCAGGTCATCGTCGGCAATTTATAGCTCACCGGTTCATCAACAAAAACAGTGGTAGGTTCAGCGACATTTTTGTCCAGAACAGCCAAATAAGTGAAAACCTTAAATGCAGATCCGGCCGAGCGATTATTGGCCAATGCCCGATTAAACGGGGTTCTGCGATAATCCCGTCCTCCGATAAGAGCCTTAACAGCACCCGTGTGCGGATCTATGGCAACCAGAGCCGCCTGGGGATAATCGAGTTTTTCTTCCCAACTCGCTTCATCGTAAGAAGGCAGCCCCATCTGGGCATCAAGGCTATACAGACCATCACGCACAGCGTGAAAAGCCTCATATTGTATTCGGGTGTTCAGTGTGGTATGGATATGAAGCCCCCCGTAATTGACGGCATCCTGACCATATTTCTCACTCAATCTTTTGCGTAGCTCAGACACAAAATAATCCACATGACCGGTCAAAGGATTCATTCGGCGCAGATTCATTTCTTGTTCAAGAGCCTGCTCATACTGTTCTGAGGTAATAAAATCTTCCGCCTCCATACGTGACAAAACAAACTCTTGTCGATTTCGGGCATTTTCAAAATACCGGTAAGGGTTATACCATCCGGGTGAATTGGGAATACC
>CAYNUX010000308.1:0-5181 GCA_964400115.1 uncultured Cytophagia bacterium | reverse complement strand
GTGGGCGTCGAGCCTGTGGTTCTCGATTTTAGGCTGACGCCTACGGTATTAACCATGGCTCCTCTTACGGTTACGGGACAAGCCGAGCGTGATCTTGTCGACCAGCCGCAACTCGAGTCTCCAGGCCTGACCACTACGATGAGTGTGATTCGCCAAAAGGAAATAGAGCGCCAGGGAGCCAGAACGATTGTAGAAGCCATGCGCACGATTCCCGGTGCTCTGGTGGAGAGCAGGGGCCGAAAAATCAAGCAGTTTGTCTCTTTTCGCGGTCAGCGTTATCCTTATCCCGAATACACTATCGATGGCGTATGGCAACGGGAATTTCATGAGCTGCCCTATCTGTTTTCCAGCGCTGACATCGAGCGCATCGAGGTCATCCGCTCCAGTGCAGCGTTGTTGACCGGCATCAACGGCATGGCTGGTGTGATCAATATCATTCCCCGGACGCCGCAGAACCGCTATGTGAATACGCTTATGGAAGGGGGAAGCTATGGGGCCTGGCGTGGTCATGTTTCGCATGGTAATGCCTACCAGAATTTCTCATACGCTACTGGTATTGGATACCGGCATTACGCAGGTCCGGAAAATATGAACGCTGAAGAAAAACTCTTGAATGGCTATGCCAGTTTGAGTTGGCAACCCTCCGAAAAATGGCAAGTCCGTTCTTTAGTTCATCACATATCCGGGCGTCGGGAGCTACGACTGGCAGAACCGCCGGCCATGAAACGCTTTCTGAGTGAAAAATCCGCTTACGATCCCGTACAGGCGACCATCACTCAACTCAAGGTGCGCTATCGCCCCTCTGACCGGTTGGCCAGTGAGTGGCATATGGTTTATGCTGATCGCCAGCCTTATTACCTGGTCATCGATAATGTCACAGGGCAAACCGAAAAGACTTTTGAGGGCGATTACGAATGGGGCATACAGAGCATTCAAACGCTTAAATTTGCGGAAAACCAAACGCTTCGTTTCGGCGGGCTTTATCATCACTGGGTAGCACCCAATGGCAAACGGTTTTATTCCGGCCGGCGTAATGATTTGCATACGTTCTCGGCGGTGATCGTTGATGAAATCAATGCCGGGCGCCTGAATGTCGACCTCGGATTTCGGTGGTCGCAAACCTACCTGAAAGAATATGGTGCATTCAGTATCGAGGGCAGTGGCAGACCGTTCAGACGAGTCGAGCCGGTTCAAAATGAATGGGAATCGCCTGTATATCAGTTCAGTGCAGGCGCATCTTATTTTATTGTCAATCTCACCTCTTTGCATTTTAATATGGCTTTTGGCCAAATTCAACCCAAAAGAGGAACCTTGAACTCGCAATTGGAACTGCTGGAAAATGAACAAAGGCTCAAGATGGACCTGGGTTTACGCTTTATGTTGATGGACAGGGGAGAGGTCACTTGCACCGGGTTTCTTGCCCGGCAGCAAAATGCTATTGTCCTGAGTGGTAAAACCACGACCCTGAATGATCGCGTTTATGAACTGTATGAAAACCGGGATCAGTTAACCAGAGGACTTGAATGCGAAGCGAGATTTTCCAATATTGTCAGGGGACTGGACCTCTTTGCCAATGCGACCTTGTTGTCAATCAAGGCCGAAATCGGGGAGGAGTTGAAAGAGGATAGAACAATGCCCGAATTTATTGCCAGTGGCGGGGTCTATTATCAAAAAAATAATATGGATGTTACTTTTTTAGCCAAGCGAGTGTCCGCATTTGAAAACACACGGTTTGTTCAGCCTCTCGCAGATGGTCGTCTCTTGCCTCAACCTCTGGGTGACTTTGTGGTACTGGATGCAATATTCGGGTATACGTTTGATTGGGTGTTCTCACCGCGATTCTACATAGAGGCGAGAAATTTGACCGATCGTCATTATTCCACGGTTGCAGGCTATCCCGATTTTGGCCGATCTATAACTTTGGGCCTTTCGCAACGTTTTTAGACCTTATTCATCCCTGTGAACTGTCTCGGCTGAAAACGCGGGCAGACATACGGCAATGTATTCTGTACCCCCTGGATCCGGTGTCCTGTATTGCACCCATTCTCCCTTGTGAACCAGGATGGCCTGATCTTTTGCCACACGGATGGTGCTTTGTTCGGTCTTTACCTCTAGCACAATCGTATATTCATCGAATTCCGGTGTTTGACCCGGCTCTATCCATCCGGCGGGGCTGGTCATCCTGGCAATACTCACTTTTGACTCCCGGGTGTTTACCCTGCCTAAGAATTCTCTGATGATTTTTGGCTTGTTGCCGCTAGATTTGATGAGACTGGGATTTTTAACGAGTCTGGGCATATGTTCCTCTCTGATTTATCATTAGAAAACAACGGTTGGATCAGGGCAATTCCCATCATGAAGCACTGTTCCAGAGGGACGGATTTGTGTTGTAAATAGATGAGGCATTGCCCGGGGGGTCAGGTTTGGATGTTGTGATGGTTGTGTTTATTTCTCAGATCGATCATCAATTTAACGATTTCTTGTGCATGGGTATTCTTGATATCTTTGATGATTGGATTTTCAATTACCCAGCGAATAATGACTTCTCTGATCACTTTGGTTCTTACCACCCACAACATCGGTGTTCGGTTCGACTCTGTCAAAACATCCAGGGCAGGAGCCCAGCCCTCATTGCGCAATTCAAGAGGACCCACCTCATCAATGATAATAAAATCTGCGTTTTGAATTGCGGGGCGGGTGAGGGTATGGCGTCCAAATTGGATGCTGCCGGGTATGAAATGAAACGGGCCCATCGAAATCGCACCTTTATTTTCTTGGCGGCATAGTTCTGCTTGCTTTTCAGTGGCAATATCCACGATATCGAATCCGGCCCGCTGATCGTTTTCCCAGAATCCCGGTGCATAGATTCCCTGGACATTATAATCATTATCTTTTAATAGTTTTATCACTTTTCTGACAAGAGTGGTTTTGCCTTGTCCTGATTTTCCTGTAAGGATTACAAGCGGTAAAGGTCGGGGATGCATTTTTCTGAATTCAATCAGCCAGACATCGGCCTGTTTGAGCATATTGGGCAAAAGAGTCTTGAACCGTTTTAGAATATGTTTTTGTTCGGAGAGAAATGTGATAAAATAAGGCAATGTTTCAAAAGCGACCCCCAATGCCTGGGGGAAATCCTGCAACCCTTTGCGCATAAACCAGTTCAGGATTTTAGGATTACGAAGTTCAATGCTGATTGCAGAAAAGGCCAAAATGACCAGAACAGCACGAAATGACATGGTCAATCCTGCAATCAATCCGTTCCAATTCCAGGTTTCGGTACTGATCCCATTCAGAAACAGGGCCGAAAGCATAATAACCACAAAAAGCCCTATCCAAAGGCTTGCTTTTTTCAGCCTGTGCAAGGATTTTTTATAATAGAATAAAAGAAAAATGATATACATTCCTATGACCGGCGCCGTCCACCAGAGTGAAAACCGGCTGAGAAGATAAAGGCCTGTAATTACGACGAACAGATGAAAACAAAGCAAGATTAAAGAAAAATTTTGTGTGGGATCAACATCCAGAGTGCGACCTGCAGAGTGATCCTGAGATATCTTTTGTGGTGCCAGATTGCGTGCATTTTTGCCTATACGAATGGCAAACAGAGCAACCAGCGCCCCTACACCCATTTGCAAAAAATAAAAACCCAAAACCAGATCAAAGGGACCGATTGCAGAGAAACCCAGACTCTGGGCAGCATATTGGTAGAGATTTTCGTACAATCTGACAAAATTCCACCCCAGTGCAACAAGCAGGTTGATGATTTTTTGCACCATGCTCCAGGAGACAGCCAGAGCTCCTGAGAGAATATACCCAAAAATGTTTGTGCCAAAGAGTCGTATTCCGAGTTCCAGCAATACCCCTTCCATGAAAATACCGATCATAGGACCGATAATCACGGCACTGGGTGAGATAGATTTCATGACCGCACAGATCAAACCTGCACGCCAGAACAATCCCTTGTCCGGCCAGAGCTGATGGCCGCCGATGAGGATCGATACACCGACCGCCGAGAGCAGGGTTCCGGCCATAGGGATTCTCAGATTGTGCAAAAAACTGCCCAGAATGATTTCGATTGAAGCCCACAGGCTGCCTAAAAGTGCAGATTTGAGCCAGATGTCCGGAATATCGGGTTTTTTGAGCATAGTTTAGGGTTCGGTTTTGATTTGATCGATATGTTTCATGGGATCGAATGTCGTACCCTGGATAGACCACAACATAGAGCCCAGAGTTCCCTTGTGGGTTTTGGTGATCATGCCGTCTTGCGCACGCTTTTGCAATAACCACGATATGTTGTCATGCAGCTTTTGTTTTGAAAGCGGAATTACGTGCGAAAAAAAGTCTGTATAATACTCTATGGCATCTGCAAGAGGCTCTGTTTTTGTCCATTCATGATCCTGAAACCAGAGGGATGGGTATATTTTTAGAGTATATAAAAGGTTCAAGGCAAAGTGAAAATGACGGCTCTGCCGTTTATGTCCGACCAGCTGATAATGGAGATCATCCATGGGTTGATTCTCACGGTCTCCAGCCCATCCGGCCAGAAAGCACCATCTTTTGCTGGCGTACATCATTTTAAAGAGCTCGTTGCTACAATTAATCGCTGGTGTCATATGGGCAAAGACAAGATCAAAGCGGTTTTCATAGTGCTCTGCAGCCAGGTCTAGATCTCTCCAGCTCGTGACTATTTTGGTCAAATTCTCAGGTTGGTCGTCGATCTGATCGAGCATCTCGGATGATACATCTATACAGGTTACCCGGCAATAATGCTCGATAAAAGGGATCGCAAAGGTTCCCGGCCCGCTGCCAATATCGAGAATGTCCATGCCCGGTTTGAGAATATTTTCACGCTTTAAATGGGCCAAGACCCGCTGCATTCTATCGCTGGCAGCGGATTTTTCTGAGGCATAATTTTTGGCTTTTTGATTCCAGAATCCGGACCGGCGAAAAGGATGCCCTATTTTCTGGTCTTTTTGAAATCGGTCCCATTCATCGATCCAGAAATCAGGAGACGTTGTGTCTGTGTGTTTTTGCATAGGACTCTTTGATCTCAGTATCTGGTTTCAAAACAAAGTGTATAGGTTCTGCCCGGCTGCCAGGTGTGGTGCCAAAGCCTGTATTGGGTGTCGTTGAGATTGGTTCCGTGAAAAGAGAGTTTATAATTCTTGTATTCCAGTCCCA
>CAYNUX010000307.1:0-5189 GCA_964400115.1 uncultured Cytophagia bacterium | reverse complement strand
CCGACAGGGAGATGGCGACCGTATCTGCCGGATGCGATTCACTGAAAAGAAATGATGGCAGGAAAAAACCAAAAATCAAAAATTTAAAAATATGGGATATCATCATTCACGCTGCTGTTTTATTTTCATGTTGTAAAATTGGCCAAAATCCTCTTTAATCTCATCACGAATACGCCGAAACTCTGCCAGCACTTTTTCTTCTGTCCCCACGACCTCGGCCGGATCTTCAAAACCGATATGCAGTTGTTCCCTGACATCGCCCAAAAACATCGGGCAGGTTTCTTTGGCATTATCGCATACAGTGATGACATGATCAAACGATTGATCCAGGTATTTGTCGACATTCTCAGGTTTGCCAGCCGAGATATCGACACCCTTTTCTGCCATCACCTGCACGGCTTTGGGATGTACTTGCGACGACGGATGAGTACCTGCCGAATACACCTCCAGTTCCGGGTCAAACGATTTTAAAAATCCCTCTGCCATCTGACTGCGGCATGAATTACCTGTGCATAAAATGAGTATTTTGATGTTCATAGGATGTCCTGTTAAATTGTGAGAATAAATCTATTATCATTTTATCATCGTTAAAGAGCACCAAATACAAGACCCGACAGCGTCGCCATCACGACCACGAGTATCACAAAGACCAGTGTTTTTTTTGTGCCGATCACGCCGCGGATCACCAGCATATTTGGCAAGGACAATGCTGGTCCTGCCAGCAGCAATGCCAGCGCCGGTCCTTTTCCCATGCCGCTGGCAAGCAGACCTTGTAATATAGGTATTTCCGTGAGCGTGGCAAAATACATAAACGCGCCAACCACCGATGCGAACAAATTGGCGGTAATGGAATTGCCGCCGACAAGTCCGTTGATCCATTGCGGTGGAATGATCCCCCGGCCACCTTCCGGTGTACCTAACAGAAAACCGGCAGCCAGGACACCCAATGCGAGTAACGGCATGATCAATTTGGCAAAGTCCCACGAAGCCATTAACCATTCCTTGGGTTCACCCTCGCTTTTATACAAAACCACACTGGAAGCAGTTATACCCGTCACAAAGGTAAGTAAAGGGTGGTCAGGAAAGAGCAGGCCCACAGTCGCGACAAAAACCGAGGCGATAATAACTTTTAAAGCCCGAATCTTTAATATAAATATCAAAGACAAGGCGAGGAGAGCGCCAAGGACAGAGGTGATCCACCATTTGTATTGCCAGATCGCATATACCAGACCTTCACCGATTTCAGGTTTGCCCCAGGTTGCACTGATCAAAAGAGCGATTAAAATAAAAAAGTGCAAGGCCGTCTGCCACAAAGGACGTTCATTATCTGTTTCCGGGATTGAAAGTTTCTGTTTATCTGTCTCTTCCTTGCGGTAAATAAATGCCATAATCAACCCAATAACAATACTAAATGACACCGCGCCAATCACGCGTGCTATGCCCAATTCGAGACCCAGTACCCGGGCGGTAAGGATGATGGCCAAAATGTTAATCGCGGGTCCAGAGTATAAAAAAGCGATGGCCGGCCCCAGACCCGCCCCCCGTTTATAGATACTGGCAAAAAGAGGCAGTATGGTACAAGAGCACACAGCCAATATGGCGCCGGATACCGAAGCCACCGAATAGGCCATCCATTGTTTTGCCTGAGCGCCAAAATATTTCATGACCGCTGCCTGGCTTATAAAAACGCTGATGACACCGGCGATAAAAAACGCGGGGATCAGGCACAATATGACATGCTCACGCGCATACCATTTTAACAATCGCAGTGCTTCAAAAATCGCGTTTGTAAAAGCCGTTTTTTCCAGAGGCAAAAAATAGGCAACAAGAAATACTCCTGTCATCCAAAACAGGGCTTTGTATTCGTTTCCTGATTTCATTCACTTCCTTTTCATTGTTTCGCCAAATAACGAATTAAATAAATAAAAAATTTTTCAGGCCCCGCATACCGTGTTCCGATCGACGGCCTGTGCCTGTTTGGCATCCTTTTGATAAATTTCATCATCAAAGCTTTTATTTTGCAGAATAAGAAAAAGGGCTTGCACAATATCATCTTGTAAACCACTGTTCAAATGATATTCGACCCATTTGTTATCCTTAATGTCGTAAATAAAACCGGCATTTCGCAGAATGGCCAGGTGTTGTGAAACGGTTGATGTTGCCAAACCGAGGATTTCCCGAATTTCACAAACACATAACGGCCTCACTTGAAGCATTTTTAATATACGAAGCCGGCTATTATCAGCGAGTGCTTTAAATAGATCTGTTCTTTTCATCAACCTTTTCTTTCATTTCGTTAAATGACGAAATATAAAGCTTTTTTGGGTCAATGTCAAGAAGTAATCCAACCATTCCACTGGCCATTCTCACTCATTAATCCTTGTTGCAATCGAGCCTCACAGTTCATATATTTTACTTTACTCGCCCCTCCCCTCTCTTTTTTAAAACAATGGAGGGATGATTTTAAAATTTTATCAAAGGTTAAGACAAGTCAGTCTAAAACCGAGTACGAACAGACCCGTGAAACTGTTAAACAGTCGGTAGTCTTTATATTTTTCTAAAACCCTTGAGAAAGGATTGTCGGTATGAAAAACACTCCCGGCAAGGCACAGCATAACGCAGAAAATGAATGCAGGATCTGGAACTCTTGTTTGTCTATAACCGTCCGCTATACAAAACGATCTTTTGATCTGTTTCTGAAATGGGTACTACCTGTGATCCTGGTGTGGATGGCGACAAGCCGTACTGCATGGGCGAGGGATGAGATAAACCTGGACGCGGCCGTGATTGTGACACGACCGGGTGATCTGCCCAACGCAGAACAGGCCGCAGCCACGGTACTCTGTGAAGAAATAGAAAAACGAACAGGGATTCGTATGCCCATTACGACTGATTGGCCTGACGACAAAGCGGTCATTGCGATCTCAGCAGACAGTTATCTGGCGACGCAAAAACGCCCTGTTCCCGTGCGTGAGGGCAACGATCTGCCCGAGTTACGCCCCGAAGGATACCGGCTTTTTGTGGATACCCGGCTTGCTTCACAGACAATTGTATGGGTAATTGGCGCAGACCCTCGTGCAACGCTTTATGGTGTGGGGGCCCTGTTACGCAACCTGAAATGGGCAGAAAACAACATCACCCTGCCCCATGATCTTGATATTGCCACGGCCCCGGCCTACCCGATACGTGGTCATCAATTGGGTTACCGGGCGCTTGCAAACTCTTGGGATGCCTGGACGCCCGAACAGTTCGATCAATATATTCGGGAACTCGCCTTGTTTGGTGTTAACAGCATCGAAAATATTCCGTTTCAGGACAAAGACCACAATCCGCTGATAAAATTTTCCCGGCGGGAAATGAACAAAAGAATGAGCGATATCTGCGACCGGTACGACCTGGATTACTGGATCTTTGCACCTGCTGATTTTGATCTTCAGGACAACGATCTGCGCGAGGACATGCTAAAAAAACACGAGCAACTGTTCCGTGACTGTAAGCGGCTGGACGCTGTATTTTTCCCGGGTGGCGATCCGGGTGATAATCCGCCCGAACTGGCGCTTCCATTTCTGGAGGATATCGCAGAACGGCTCTTGCCGCATCACCCGAATGCCCGTATCTGGCTGTCGCTGCTAGGTTTCGACCAGGCGCAGGTGGATGATGTTTTCTCTTATCTTCACACCAAATCGCCGGCCTGGTTCGGCGGTATCGTAATGGATACATCAGGCCCTCCCCTGCTGGACCTGCGAAAACGGCTGCCCCGACATTTGGGATTGCGTCTCTATCCGGACATTACCCACAACAAACTGTGCCAGTTTCAGGTGCCCTGGTGGGACCCGGCCTACTCGCTCACGCTTGGCCGGGAAGCAATCAACCCTCGTCCTATAGAGTTTTCTGAAATCATCAACTGGTTAGCGCCCTCCAGCGATGGATTCATCACCTATTCAGACGGCGTGCATGATGATGTCAACAAGGTTGTAACGAGTATGCGGGGCTGGGACCCAAACATAGCGGTGCGGGATATTCTTGTCCAGTATACGAGACTTTTTTTCGGCTCCGACGTGGCAAAAGAAGCAGCCGATGCGATCCTCGCTCTCGAAAAAAACTGGCAGGGACCGCTTGCCACCAATGGAGCGGTGGACGGCACGCTGTTGATGTGGCAGCGGCTTGAATCCAAGGCGCCCCAACTGGCCGGGAATTGGCGCTGGCAGATGAACCTGGTGCGTGCTTATTATGATGCCTATACCAGACATCGTCTGCTCTACGAAACAAAACTTGAAGACAAAGCAAATGTAATTTTGGCGAAAGCACCCAAACTCGGTGCAGATCAGGCAGTGAAAGAGGCACTGGCTGTACTCGCCCGTGCCGAAACAGAGCCTTGCCGTCCTGACCTTCTCGCACGGATCGAACAGCTCTGCGAAGACCTGTTCCATTCCATCGGGCTGCAGACAAGCGTCGAGCGATATCATGCTGCCAACGGGGAGCGGGGAGCCTTTCTTGATTACGTCAACTATCCGTTGAATAACCGATGGTGGCTCGAAGACGAATTCACAAAAATCGTCTCCCTTGACTCGGAGGAAGAGAAACTGGAGCGGCTCAATAGCATTCGCTTATGGGAAAATCCGGGCATGGGCAATTTTTATGATGACATTGGCCATATTGGGAAATCGCCCCGTGTGCAGCGGCGAGGTGCAGCAAACACCGACCCTGAAAGGAGAACCATCCCGAGTCCCACATTCTGGTGGTGGGGCGATGGCATGGATATGCGAGCGCGCCTGTCGTGGCAATGGACCATGGACTGGCCCGAAGCGGTGGTGTACGAAAGCCTTGATCCTGACGCACAATACACCGTGCGTATGAGCGGCTATGGGGAACTCTTGTTGCGTATGGACGGCGAGCCTGTAAAGCAACCGGTTAAAAGAATCGAAATCGGTGAATTAATAGAATATCCTGTTCCGCCCCATGCTGTTAGAGACAGAAAACTGTTGCTTACCTGGGACGTCCCAACGGATGAAGGTCACCTGAACTGGCGACAACAATCCCGCATTGCCGAGGTGTGGTTGCTCAAACACGCTGTAGAATAGCAGGATGGATCATAATACGATAACGCATTGTGAAAAAGCAAGGATGCGAAAATGAAACGCAATCATTTATATGTGGGAACAAAAGTTATCATTTTTATCTTGCTGCTC
>CAYNUX010000306.1:0-5198 GCA_964400115.1 uncultured Cytophagia bacterium | reverse complement strand
TATCTGATAATCTGAATGAAGCCAATTAAAAAATTTTGGCTAACTAGAACACTTGCAAACAGCACAACCTGTACTCAAATCCTACATGGCTTTATATTGCAAATTAAATTTTAGTCTTTGACTCTGCGTTCTCATTTTTTGTCATTGCGATCTCTGCGTTCCGGTTTCGATGAAATCATTTGCAAGGAGGACCTGTTATGATGGTTTAGTTTTAAAAATGCACAAATCGATTATTTTTAAGGAAAAATATTATCACAATTATTTATTTTGGACAGCAGTGATGTTCATTCCGATTTCAGCCTGATCTGATATCTTCCGTTAGACAACAAAAAGACACTCTTTGCGTCTGTTGAATTCAACCTTTCTGCCTGTTCATGTTCGCTTATCGACACCCCGTCGATAGACACCTGTTCAGGGGGCACATCGAGCATAATCCGGCCAAGGGTGTTGAACGGCAGATCGACATCCCATACGATCCCCTCATCATCCCTCTGCCAGGAAGATTCGAGTTCACCTCGCAGAGTCTGGATGCGGCAATGCAGGGTATCCAAATCAGGCGCAAAAAACGGCTGCAATTCTACGAGCCGGAAAGCAGGTTCTGTCTCTGCCAGCTGAATTCCCGCCAGATGCTTGATCATCCAGGCATCGATACTGCCCATCATGACATGATTGTGCGATTGTCTCAGCGTCCAGAACTCACACAGGGTATTGTATTTTTCCACCATGTGGGCCCAGCTGGGAAACCCTGTCTGAGTAGCCAGTTCAAACGCCACATCAGCGCATCCATGCCGGGTGAGGGCATCGATGACGTATTTGGTCCCCAGGACCCCGGTGGTCAGATGAGTTTCATGTTTGCGAATATCCCTGACGAGATTTTCCAATACCCGTTCCTTTTCGGCTACGGGGACCAAATTCAAATAGAGCGGAAATCCATTCGCCATCTGGCTGCCATCAGTGTAATTGCCGGTCTCGGGATCATAATATTCGCGATTGAATGCATTCTGGATGCGTGCGGCCAGATTTAGAAATATGGCACGATCACCTGGTCTATTCAGAATGCGAGCCATTTTTGACATGAGCACACTGTTATAGTAAAAGAATGCCGTGGGAATAAAGGGAGGTTCGCCTTCTTTCCATCCTTTTACGAGACTCCCCCAGTCCCCGATCCAGCCTTTGGGAACGATATAATCCGTGGAAATGGATTCCAGGAATTGAATATAGTCTTTCATGGATTCATAGTGGGTCTGCAGAATCTGCTTGTCCCCATAATATAGGTAATAAACCCAGGTTGCAATGATATAGGTACTGCTCCATTCCACACCCTGGTCTTTTATATACGGACGGGGGGAAATGATGGGGATATCTCCATCGTCAGGGTTCTGATTGAGCTGAATACCGCGCAACCAATTCTGAAAAAACAACGCCATATCGAAATTGAACATGGCTTCCTCGAGCGTGACCTGGGCATCGCCAAACCAGCCCAGTCGCTCATCGCGTTGCGGGCAGTCCATGGGATAATGGATCATATTGCTTTTTTGTGACCACACTGTAGCATGATGTATTTTATTGAGCAGTTCATGATCACTGTGAAATTCACTTTTTGGTTCATTGTCGGTATGCACCACACAGGCCGTGACGTCGAGAATCTCTGGCAAATCCGGTTCGGCTGTAATCTCGGCATACTGAAAGCCGTAATAGCTGAACCGGGTCTGAAAGGTCTCTTGGTCTTTGCCATCCAACACATAAACCGCGGTTGCTTTGGCGTCTTCATTGCTCGTTACATCCAGGGTATGGTCTTTATGCAAATCTTCGGCATGGCGAATCTGAAGACGAGTTCCCTTTTCTCCCCTGACCCGTATCTTTACCCATCCCGCCATATTTTGTCCAAAATCGTAGATTTTCACTCCGGGCTGCGGCTCATATTCTTGTGCCACTGCAAGCTCCTGAACGATGCGTGTCTCTGGCATGGTCTGAGGTTCGAGAGTTTCGATGGGAGCCTCGATGACCGTGACAGGCTGCCAATCGCTCTCATCAAAGTCGGGACTTTTCCAGCCATCGGGTTCCTCATTGGCGTCAAAAACCTCACCATCATAGATGCAATTGTAGAGCAACGGTCCATCAGACCATTTCCATGACTCGTCAGTGGTGAGGATCTGTTGTTCGCCGTTTTTATACTCGATCACGAGCTGCAGGATGGCGCGTTTTTGTCCGAACCACTGCATGCGATACTCTTGCCACCACGGTTTATACGGATTGAACCAGCCGTTCCCCAGATGCAATCCCAAAGCATTTTTTCCGCGCTGCAAAACAGAGCGGACATCATAAACATTATAGAGGATTTGTTTATGATAGGGAGTTTTTGCGGGAGCGAGAACATGATCACCAATCCGTTGGTCGTTCATATAAAGCTCATAGAATCCGAGTCCGCTCACATAACACCATGCCGATCGGATACCGGATTTTACATCCACCTCTGTGCGCAGCAAAAGAGATTGTCCGTCGTGCTGAACCGTGTCCGGCAGAGCATATTGTTCCTGAGCTGTCATAAACCAGCCCTTTTCAGGTAAGGGATCTTGAGCAGGACCTTTGCCAATCCATTTGGCCTGCCAGAGGTCTGATTCAAGAAAAGCCACATGAAACCGCTGAATGGGGCTCGTGAGAGTTTGATCATAATTGTCCCAAATCTTGACTCTCCAATAACAGGTTTGATTACTGGCCAATGGTTTGCCATCATAAGGATTATGCAAGGATTCGGTCGATATCACTTTGTAAGAATCCCACAGATCGGCCCGGCTTTTTTCCAACAATTCCGGCCGGGTCGCGACCTGGATTTGAAAGGCCACCTGTTTATGATTCTTTAGAAAAGAATCAAGGATCCAGCCAAACCGGGGATGCGGGGTTTGCAGGGCCACGGGTTGCTGTGCAGTTTCGCACATCAGCTTTGAAAACGACCACTGTTTGTCTGGCTTTTTACAAGCCAAGCTAAAACTTAATGCAAATGTCAAGATCAATAACGCCATTCTGGACGCCATAGCATTTCTCCTGTCTGGATATTTTCCTATCTTTAAGAGAATTGGTTTCATTTCTCTCTTGATTTTCACATGCAATTTCCGTTCATTAATTTAGGCAAACGATTGCATAAAGTAAAGAGGAAAAATATGATCAAAAAAATCGTGTCAATGGCGATCTTTCTCCCCATGCTGGCAATGGCACAGATCCCTGCCGGGTCATATAAACAGGACATCGCAGAAATGATCGGTCCGGATGAGCCGGTTCATTCCCTGCAGCGCGTCGATACCCACATCATCGCCGTCACGCCGTCACAGTTGCTGTTTTTTGAGAATAATGAATGGCAGTCAAAAGCCACAGGCGGGCCCTGGGTCATCGATAAACAAGATTCAACCTGGCCGGTTCTTGTCGCTATGGACAAAAAACTTGTGCAATTCAACAGAGATGACATAAAGCCTTTCATATCCCTTAAACTCGGGAGCGATGAGCAGGTCAGTGCGCTCTTGACAGCAGAGGGTACCTATGTGGGCACGAACAAGGCGCTCTATCGTCTCGACGATTCCGGACTCGTGCCGGTACTGAAAAAAAAGAAGATTCGAGATCTGTTAAAAACTCCTGATGGCCGCTTGTATGCTGCAACCGATCACGGTCTGTGGATCTTGAAAGATCAAAAGTGGCTCAATCTCGATGAGATGGGCATGGCCCCGGGATGGCACTCGAACTATTTATCTCTCGCATACGGGGGGCACCCCGCAGGTGTTATTCTGGGGTCACCCGAAGCTCTGGGGTGTATCGCCGATAACGGAACCCACTGGATGCATTCAAAAGGCAATGGATTACCTTTTGGAGCGGTCAACAGAATCATTCCTGTCGAAAAAGAACTCTGGATCGCCACTCCCAAAGGAGCCTGCAATTTGCGCAATGGAGAATGGCACTATTATGCGGGCAGGCGATACCTGCCTCACGATCGTGTTTATGATATCCTGCCGTTGAGCAAGGACCGGGTGTGGATTGCCACTGAAAAGGGCATCGCCGAAATCAGACGCGAATCCATGACATTGGAGGAAAAAGCGAAACGATTCGAACAACGCATTCTGGAACGGCATAACCGTTATGGGCTGGTGGCCAATTCGACATTGACGCGAGCCGGAGATCTGTCTTCCAATGTGATGAGACCGAATGACAATGACGGCCTGTGGACCGCTATCTATCTGGCCGCGCAGTGTTTTCGCTATGCCGTTACCGGTGTGCCGGATGCAAAACAAAATGCGATCCGCGCTTTTGAGGCCATGGAACGCCTCGAAACGATCACTCCGATCAAGGGTTTCCCGGCCCGTTCCTATGTCCGTCATGACGAGGATACCGGAGGCCATGGTGAATGGCATGCCACGGCCGACGGAGAATGGAAGTGGAAAGGCGATACCAGCTCTGATGAGATCGTGGGACATTTGTTTGCCTATCCCCTGTTTCATGATCTGGTGGCAACAGGCGAAATGAAACAGCGGGCCCGTGACCTGATCGACCGCATCATGACCTATATCGTGGAGAATGATTTTTTGCTAATCGATCTGGATGGCAACCCCACCCGGTGGGGTGTATGGAATCCGGATTCGCTCAATGAGAATCCGGACTGGCGTTATGAAAGGGGCCTTAATTCCCTGCAAATTCTCGCTTTTTTGACGGCGGCAGAACGCATCACAGGAGATAAAAAATATCGGGATGCTTATAATTTGCTTATCGACAAGCACGGTTATGCCGAAAATTCGAGATTGCAAAAAATGTATCATCCTTATGAGATCAACCATTCGGATGACGAACTGGCATTTCTGCCCTACTATACGCTGTTGCGATACAGCCAGGATCACGAATGGCTGCCTGTTTATCGCCAAAGCCTGACCCGGAGCTGGCGGGTCAACCGCCCCGAGAAAAATCCGCTCTGGAACGCCATTGCCAGCGCCACATTGAATCATGATTGCGACATGGCAGGCGCACTCGAAACCCTGCAGGCGATTCCTATGGATCTGGTGGATTGGCGTATGGAAAATCGTCATCGCTGGGATCTGCGGCACAACCCTCTGAGCGATCGCTTTGGCAGAGAACAGGCCATGCAACCTGTCCCCATAAAGGAAAGAGCCATCAGCAAATGGAACAGCAATCCCTACCGCCTGGATGACGGCGGACAGGGCCAC
>CAYNUX010000305.1:0-5225 GCA_964400115.1 uncultured Cytophagia bacterium | reverse complement strand
CTTCGGCTGGCAGAGTGGGATTCAAAGGCTCCAGAAAGAGTACACCTTTTGCCGCGCAAATGTCTTCTGAACAAGCGGCCAAAGAAGCCATGGATCTCGGATTACAACGTGTCGAAGTGCTGGTCAAAGGACCTGGCTCTGGGCGGGAAGCCGCGGTACGCTCATTGCAAGCTGCTGGTCTTGAAATTACTGCGATTCGGGACATTACCCCGATACCGCATAATGGTTGCCGACCACCCAAGAAACGTCGTGTATAACCACTCAATTTAATGAATATGATACGGTGTCATTGATCACCGGCGTGTAGGAGGTTCTCTTATATGGCAAGATATACTGCTGGAGTGTGTAAACAGTGCCGTCGTGAGGGTATGAAACTCTTTTTGAAAGGAACGCGTTGTTCTAGTAACAAGTGTGCTTTTGAAAAAAGAGGGTATGCTCCGGGACAACACGGACGCTCTCGACGGTTTAAACAATCTGAATATTCGATTCAGCTGCGGGAAAAACAAAAAGTTAAACGTATGTTCGGCGTGCTGGAACGTCAGTTCCGCAACTATTTCGCAAAAGCAGATCGATCCAAAGGTATTACTGGCGAAAACCTTTTAAAAATATTAGAATTTCGTCTTGATAATATCGTCTATCGCCTGGGCTTGGCTGCTTCTCGTAATTCAGCGCGCCAGCTGGTTCGTCATCGTCACATTTTGGTCAATGGGCGACTGGTTGATATCCCTTCATATCAAGTATCCGTTGGGGATGAAATTCGCGTTAAAGAGAAAAGCCGCCAGCTGGATATGATTCACAATTCAATGAAACGCGTACGCGACGGGAAACTTGTATCCTGGCTCGAACTCAATAAGGCTCAAATGAAGGGCAGCATAACCGAAATTCCGACTCGCGAAGCCATTCCAGTGAATGTCAACGAAAACTTGATCGTCGAACTTTATTCAAAATAAGTTCTGGTTGAATTGAATTGCAAACCCTATTCATGGAGCACTAAATGGCTTTACCTAGTTTTCAAATGCCCGAAAGTTTAGAATTAGACGAGTCCACATATAGCAATACATACGGAAAATTTATCGTGCAGCCCCTGGAACGCGGATTCGGAACGACCATTGGCAATGCCTTGCGGCGCGTTTTATTGTCGTCTATTCCCGGTGCTGCCATCACAATGTTTCGCGTGGACGGTATCGTACATGAATTCGATACCATTAAAGGCGTCAAACAGGATGTGGCTGAACTCGTCCTAAATTTAAAACAAGTCCGCATAAAATTGATCGATAAAAAGCCGGATAAGGTCGTGCTGGATCTCAAAGGCCCAAAAGAGTTTAATGCCGCCGATATTCAGGCAGCGTCCAACGACTTTGAAATTCTCAATATCGATCAGCATATCGCTACGCTAGACAACGACGCCGATTTTCGAATGGAATTACGGATCGGCCGAGGTCGTGGATATGTTCCATCCGAAGAAAATAAAATGCCTGATATGCCATTGGGCACTATTCCTATCGATGCGATTTTCTCACCGGTTCTCAAGGTCTCTTATGTCGTAGAGAATACCCGAGTGGGTCAAAAAACCGACTACGATCGCTTGATTCTCGAAATCACTACCGATGGGAGTCTTACTCCGGATGATGCGCTCTCTTATGCGGGCAAAATAATCAAAGATCATATACAACTCTTTATCAATTTCGATATTGAAACCGAAGAAGAAGAACCTGCCGAAGTCGATGAGGAAACCATACGCATTCGAAAATTGTTGCAGATGAGTGTCGATGAGCTGGAACTGTCTGTCCGCTCGCATAATTGTCTTGCTGCTGCAAACATAAAATCTATCGGTGACCTTGTACGACGCGATGAGCAGGAAATGTTAAAGTTTCGTAATTTTGGTCGTAAATCTCTTCAGGAACTAAACAAGATTCTGGAAGAAAAAGGCCTGCATTTTGGTATGGATGTGGACCGTTATTTAAGAAAAACCGACGAATAGTGATCAAGGTTTGATGGTGAGGAATTTTTCATGAGACACTTGAAATCTGGAAGAAAATTGGGACGCACGACAAGCCATCGCAAGGCGATGATGTCTAACCTTGCTACGGCGATCTTTGAACATAAAAGTATCGTGACCACCACGCCCAAGGCTAAAGAAGCTCGTTCTATGATTGAACGTTTGATAACTTTTGCAAAACGTGGTGATTTGCATGGCCGTAGAATGGTTCTGCGTATTGTGCGCGATAAGAATGTGGTTAAAGAACTTTTCGAGACTATTGCTCCCAAATACGAAAGCCGTAACGGCGGGTATACACGAATTATCAAAATCGGTCGCCGTAAAGGAGACAACGCTCCCCTGGCAATTTTCGAGCTCGTCGGTTATGAAGGAATTAAAGCCGAAAGAATCGAAAAGAAACGACAGGTTCGCGAAGAGAAAAAGAAAGAACGCGAAAAAGAGTCCGGTGGCTCGGGTTCTGAGCCCGCTCAATAATGCGTGTATGGAAAACTTGAGGGCAATCGTAAGGTTGCCCTTTTTTGTTTTTCGCGCTATTTTACCTTTGGACATTTGCATAAAAAAATGTAAATTCCGCTCTTGCATTACTCTAATTTTTTGGGAACCCTGCCGATATTTTACCGTTAAATGCTCTGAAACTCAAAGGCAGATTATAGGAAAGATTATGCGATCATTGTTGTTGTTACTCGGATTGTTTGCCTTTACGATCTTGATTCGTTGCACCACAGAGAATACCGTTCCCAATGGTTATGACGAAATCAATCGAAAAGATAAAGGTGAAATTGTTTCCCGTGTATACTCACCGAGCCGTATTGCAGAATACTGGCAACCTCCCCAAGCCGGACCTCGTACGACGATACTTCTTGGACAATATCAGGGTTATAAGGCGCGCATTTTGTTACGCTTTTATCCTTATTTCGCCGTAGATAGCGCCAGTGTTACGATGGCTGAATTGACTCTCAATATGTTTCAACGGCATGGAGATGGCAGCCCGTTCAACGCCAAAATCTATCCGTTGAATGATACAGAGTGGATAGAAAAACAGGTGTTGTGGCCTGATGTTCGAAATGTTGTAGACTATGCAAATCCTGTCGGCGAGCTGCAGGTTCCGGCTATGGATTCTGCTACGGTTACAGGGGCTATCGATCCCGAACTGGTAAACGACTGGATCGAATTGCAGGATCGCAACAATGGGATCTTGATCGATTTTGAATCCGCCGCTTTTATGGCTGCCATGCTGACCACTGAAAATCAGGCGGGATGGGCAACGTTGCGACTCGCTTATACGAAAAAAGATGGCTCTGCAGATACAGTGAACGTGGATGTGCTTGAAGATGTTACACTTTTTGAGTTCGACGCGGAAAAGCCAAACAATCAGTTATTCGAGAATCCCGACTATATTCATGCCGGTAATTTTAGCGGTTATCGTTCTTTGCTGGAATTTGATATTTCTGATATTCCCAACGAGTCCACTATTCACCAAGCTTTTGTTACCCTGGTTCCGGTTAATGAGGAAAGCTGGACTCGAGAGAACGGAATGGCACTGGCACTGAATTCTGTGACAGATTCCCTTTGGAATCCTGAAACGATATCGATCGATTCTTTGCTGAATACGCCTACGACGTTAGGACTTGCCTCGGCAGATTCTGTATCGTTTTTTGACGAAACCTCTATTAAAAACATGGTTTCATTTGTGCAGATCTGGGCATTGGATATCTCACCAAACTATGGACTCTTACTCCAATCCCTTGAATATGGTCTCGATCCTTCACATTTGACGTTTTATGGCCAGGCAAACGACCCGGCATTGGTGCCAAAGCTGTACATAACATATTCGCTGCCAGCGTCATCACGATTTGAACTTTAGTCATTGAATCGGATTTGATATGAAAAAGATTATTTTAGTTCTATTGTTAGTTATTGTGCCTGTGGCTTTGGCTGATTCCTTTTATTCTTCCATGGGTATGGGGCTTCCTATGGTCTATCCAAGCGCAAAATCCATTGGAATGGGCGGTGCTGGTATCGGAGTGCTGGATCCGATGGCTTTGAATGGAATAAACCCTGCTGCGATTGCCACACAAGGTTATACCATGTTCTCTCTGGATTTCCAGTTCGAGTCAACGCAAATCGAAAATGAAACCAGTCAAGTCACAGTCCGTGATGGCAATGCCGTTGGATTCCGCATGGCCTTTCCTGTGAAAAGAAATATCAATGTGGCTGTAGGGCTCAAGCCCCATCTCGGTTCCAAATATAAACTGGCCACCACAGAACAGGTCGGGACTCAATCCGAGTACGTTCGTACCCTGGACGGTCATGGAGGATTGAATGCAGCGACAATCGGGGTTCAATATGTTCTCAGTAACAAGCTCGCCCTTGCTGCACTTGCCAATTTTTATTTCGGGTCTTATTATGAAGAGTATAATACCGATTTTGCTTCCAGTTTTTATAAAGATGGCACTGATGAACTGATCAGCCATACCCGAGGTATTGGGTTCGAATTGGGCGCGCTTTATAGGTTTAATGATCGTTTTCTCGTTGGGGCTGTTTTTAAAAGTAGCTCATCCCTGAATACAGAGACCAAAGTCTCCCTCGGGCAGTTTTATTCTTCAGAACCAGAAGATCAGGAAATGGTTTATCCTGTTGGACTGGGTATCGGGGGCTCTTATCGTGTGAAAAAAGTCACTTTTGCCCTGGACCTCTATACTCAGCTGTGGTCAAATTATAAATTGGATGGCAATGCCACCGATGAATTGAATGATTATATTCGCCTCGGCGGTGGACTGGAATATGTCGACACTGGTGATATGTATGCCTCATATTTTAGAAGAATTATATATAGAGTAGGTGCTACTTATGCGCAACTGCCCTTCCAATCAGAAACCGGCAGTGCGATTAATGAACAATATTTAAGTTTTGGTTTTGGATTTCCATTTCAGGCCAATAATGGCCGTATCGATATCGCGTTAGAAATCGGGTACCGCGGTAACCTGAATAATGCAGCATATCGTGAGAATATCGCTCGTGTTTCTTGCAGTATCAGCGGAAGTGAATTGTGGTTTCAACGGCCAAAACGCTAGAAATATTACTTGTATTTTAGGTGCTTTTTTTTTAAAATCAAAAATGCTGCGCCTGCATAGGGGCGAGGGCGTTGTATAAAGTAGGAATTTCATATCAGGTATAAATTGAGGAGGAAGATTCGGTGACTGCTCAAAAAACGTATCGAATCGTC
>CAYNUX010000304.1:0-5261 GCA_964400115.1 uncultured Cytophagia bacterium | reverse complement strand
TTTTATTCTACAAAAGGCCAAAAGGGAACCGGACTTGGTCTTTCAGTCGTGTGGAGTATTATTACCGGGCATGGTGGCACCATCAAAGTCGAAAGTAAAGCGGGGCTAGGCACGACATTTCGTATTTTTTTGCCCAAAGAACAGGCTTTTCATGAAGAGGATAGTAACGCTGGCGTTCAAACCCGAATATTGGAACCTACCGATCGAGGTGAGATCTGATGGAGCCACAACGAGATGTGTTGGTGGTTGATGATGAACATGTTGTCATTGAATCCGTAGAACGGGTTCTTGGCTCTCATTGGACATGTGAAGGCGCTCCGGATATCGATACTGCTATCTGTAAGCTGTGGCAGAATTCTTTTAGTGTTATCTTGGTGGATTTGCTCATGCCCGGACCTTCTGGTCTGGAATTTTTGGATATGGTTCGGGACAAAATGCCAGACACCTTACTGATTTTGTTTACCGGATACTCTACCAGCAGTACAGTTCTCAAAGCAATGCAGATGGGTGTATTTGATTTTCTTTCCAAACCTTTTGACTATGACGAGTTGTACAGTATGGTCTCGAGGGCTATGCTCTACAAAGAATGGCGTCAAACCAAGAGGAATGAATTGGAGCAATTTCGTAAAAATCTTTCCTCGCCCAATGTCCATAAAATGGGCGGTCATTGTTGGGTGAGCAAAAGAAATCATAGCGCCGTTATCGGGTTAGGAGAAACATTTTTGCCTTTATCCGAACGAATTCAAAAGATCAAGATGAATGTCACTTTTTCACTCAAACAGGGTGAGCCTTGCTGTTATATTATTGATGACGAAGAATCGGTTCATCAAGTCTGGACACCTGTTAGCGGACAGGTGATCGAAATGAAAAACACGATTGATTGCACTGATTGGCAGATCAATCCACTGGATCAATGGATTCTTTCCATTGATCCGAATAATTGGCAAGCTGATATACAAAATCTTTAACCCAATAACACTCTCACTTGACGATAAGGAGACATTATGAAACGCACGATTGGATCGCTAGTGGTTATACTGCTCATGGCCTTTATTCTTACCGGAGTCATGGCACAGGCTGAGAAAGCCCAGTATATTGGTACGGATAAATGTAAAATGTGCCATATGAGCAAATCACGCGGCCAACAATTCCCGATTTGGAAGAACAGCAAACATTCAAAAGCCTATGAAACTTTGGCCTCTGAACAATCCAAGGCTGTCGCTAAAAAAGCGGGCGTTAGCGGTGATCCTCAAAAAGCAGACGAATGTTTGGTTTGTCATGTCACTGCATACGGTGAACCTAAACCAAAATTTGCTGCTTCTTTCTCAATGGAAGAAGGCGTGGGATGTGAAGCCTGTCACGGTCCCGGTTCTGAATATAAAAGCATGAAAGTCATGAAAGACCTGGCTGCTGACAAGATCGACCCTGCCACTGTCGCTTTTAAAGTTGGCGATAAAGAAACCTGTTTAGGGTGTCATAACGAAAAAAGTCCGACTTTTAAAGGTTTCGATTTTCAAGAGGCCTGGGCAAAAATTAAACACCCTGTACCAGAATAGATAAATAGCTGCAAGGGTTAACACCCTTGCAGCTCAATTCTCTTCCAAATCAGAGTTACATCTAATTTATAACTGAACTTACAGTTACACGCCTGGTGTAAAGGTCTTTTCTGCAATTCAGAGAGTCAGCAACGATTATTTGATAATGGGACAAGCGATGATTGTTTTCCAACGAGGTCTATTGGTAGTCTTGATTTTATTTTTTGGGGGGCTTTTCAGCGGATATGCTCAAGAATCATGCTATGATTGCCATGGTGAACCCGATTTGATGACAATCGATGATTCGGGCAAAGAGGTTTCTCTTTACGTGAATCAAGCAGAGTATGAATCGTCGATCCACGGCCAAATTCTCTCCTGCACCGACTGTCATATGGATGCGGAAGGTGATCCTCATCCGATGGAATTGGCCAAAGTAGAGTGTGGCATCTGTCACGAGGATGCAGTGAACAATTTTAACGAGGGCTTGCATGGTCAAGCATTGGCTGCGGGAGATAGTCTTGCTCCGACTTGTGTGTCCTGTCATGGAAAACATAATATTTTTGTTTCCACAGATAGCCTCTCAAAAACATTTCCTGTTAATTTGCCGGTAACCTGTGGCCAATGCCATTCTGACAAAGATCTTTCTGTTAACAGAAAGATGACTGTGATAGAACCTGTTGCAAAATTTTATGATGGTGTTCATGGCAGGGCATTGTTGGAAGGTAATGAAATGGCTGCCAGCTGCAACAGCTGTCACGAGAGCCACAAGCTTTTGCCGATGAGTAATCCCCAATCCAGTATTTATCGTGCCAATATTTCCAATACATGCGGACAATGTCACGGTGATATTCAAGACGAGTTTGATTCCAGCAGTCATGGTATAGCCCTGGTTCGAGGCCAATTTGATGCCCCTACCTGTAATACCTGCCACGGGGAGCATGACATCATGTCGCCTTCAGATCCAGAGGCCCCGACCTATCCGGAGCATTTGGCACAACAAACGTGTGCCCCTTGCCACGGAATAGCAAAACTGAATGACAAATACGGACTACTCACCGATCCGGTGGCAAGCTATCTGGATAGCTATCATGGGTTAGCTTCTTATGGAGGATCAAAAGTCGTTGCAAATTGTACCAGTTGTCATGGTGTTCATAATATTCTTTCTCAAACCCATCCCCGGTCCAAGATTCATCCCGATAATCTGGCCCAGACATGTGGCGAATGTCATGTCAATGCCACCGAAGCATTTTCTCAAAGTTATGTACATGCTTCTCCTAATGCCAAACCCGATCTTTATTCGGCAATTGTGCGCGAACTTTATATTTATCTCATATTGCTTGTCATTGGCGGTATGATTGTTCATAATTTTATCATCTATTTAAAATTTGTACGGATCAAATATCGGGCTTTAAAGGGTCACAAGAGCATTCGGCGCTTTGATAACAAATTTATTATCCAACACCTATTAATTATTGTCTCTTTTTTCACTCTTGTGATTACCGGATTTGCTCTAAAGTTCAGTGATTCGACCTGGGCTCAACTGCTTACCAATATTGGATTCACAGAGTATGCCAGAGGTCTCATTCATCGCATTGCTGCAGTCGTGATGCTTGGTGCTGGTCTTTATCATCTCTATTATCTCTTTTTCGATAAAGATGGCAAAGGCGAACTGGGCAGTTTGGCTCCCAGATTACTCGATGTTCATCAATTTATTCAAAACATGAAATTTCACCTTGGACTGAGCAAGGAACGCCCCGATTTTTCAAGGTATGGTTATATCGAAAAAGCCGAATATTGGGCTTTGGTCTGGGGAACAATGGTCATGGCAATTACCGGATTCATACTCTGGTTCCCGACATACGCGACCTTTATCTTTCCATCCTGGATCATCAAAGTTAGTGAGACCATACACTATTATGAAGCCTGGCTGGCTACTTTGGCCATAGTGATTTATCACTTTTTCTTTGTGATTTTTCATCCTGAGGATTATCCGATAAATCTCGCTGCCTTTACCGGTGAAATCACCGAAGAAGAAGCTCATGAAAAATTCCCGGCCTGGTATCGCAAATTGAAATCAAAACGAACCGATAAATCGTCGGGAGGCTAAACCTATGTCAACACGATTACCAAAGTCCTATTATAATCCCATTTCTTATGCCGGAACAGCGATTGCCCTCATTGCTTTATTTATGTTCTTTTTTCTCTATGTGCTTTCGTCCTTTTCCAGTGTGGAAAAAGCCTATGTGGGAATTGTACTATTTATCGTCATTCCGTTTTTTATCATTCTCGGTTTAATTCTCATTCCCATTGGCATGTGGAGGCGAATACGCTGGATGAAAAAGACCGGTGAAATGCCTAAAAAAGATTTCCCGGTTCTAGATCTCAATCAATCCAGACAACGAAATGCAACCATTATTTTCACCGCAGGAACCTTGGTCTTTCTTTTTTTATCTGCATTTGGAAGTTATGAGGCTTATCATTTTACCGAATCTGTAGAATTTTGCGGAAAACTTTGCCATGAGATTATGGAGCCTGAATATACGGCCTATCATACTTCACCACATGCAAGAGTGACCTGTGCACAGTGTCATGTGGGCGAAGGCGCTTCCTGGTTCGTCAAATCAAAGTTGTCCGGTGTCACCCAGGTTTGGCATACATTGCGCAACGATTATCCCAGACCCATTCCGACACCTGTGGAGAATTTGCGTCCTGCCAGAGAAACATGTGAAGCCTGTCACTGGCCACAAAAAGTATATGGTCAGCAACAACGGAGAGAAATTCATTTTCTGGCGGATGAAGAAAATACCCAATGGGAAATACGCCTGCTGATGCATACAGGGACCGGGAATCCCGCTCTGGGCCAGGCACATGGTATTCATTGGCATATCAACAGAGATATTCGCATCGAATATCAACCCGATGATGAAAAACGCACCGAGATTGGCAAAGTAGTCCTGATCAACGAATCAACAGGGGAAGAAACCGTCTATAATAATCCCAATGGTGAAGAAAGCGATCAATCTATGCGTGTCATGGATTGTATAGACTGCCATAACCGGCCCAGTCATATCTATCGGGATCCATCGACTTTTATCGATCTGGCTCTTGTTGCAGGTGAAATCGATTCTACATTGCCTTATATAAAGATGACTGCTGTACAAGCCTGCGCGGAAGAATATGAATCCGATGAACACGCTATAGAGGGGATTACCAACACCATCAGAGAATTTTATGCTGAGATGGATGTGTCACAGGAAAAAGTCGAAAAATCCATACAGGGCACGATTACAGCTTTTCAACGCAACATTTTTCCGGCTATGAATGTCACTTGGCAGGCATATCCTGATCATGTCGACCACATGACCACAGATGGCTGTTTCAGATGCCACGACGATTTGCACCAGACAGATGATGGAAAAACCATATCAAAGACGTGTACACAATGTCATGATATCACGGCCCAAGGTCCCCTCAATGATCTTGAATTTTCAAAAACAGCCGCTTCGCTGGAATTCAAACACCCTGTTGATATCGGTATGGGCTGGCAGGAAATCAATTGCTCAGAGTGCCACTCTGTCCCTCCGTATTGACAGGCATTGGCGGATGCAATGTTTTTCTCAACGATTCTTTATATCATTATGATAGTTTTCAAAAAGAATCAATAATAATCTCAAACCATTTATAACCAGGGAACCATAGAAAGGAGGTGATAACGTTAAATACGAG
>CAYNUX010000303.1:0-5278 GCA_964400115.1 uncultured Cytophagia bacterium | reverse complement strand
CATAACTCCCGGCACCGGCAAATAGCAACAAAAGGATATATCGAATCAGGGTTTTTATACTCTGGCGACGATTTATCGTCATAATCTACCCTTCCTTTTTTGTCAACGTTCCTCAAAAATTCGGATCTGATGTCGGCTCGGATCGAGAACATAGATTCTATCCTGGCTGTCAATGACCAAATCCAACCCCAATGCATCTGGGTTGAATTGCCCTGCATCAGCGACCACAGCAACGAGTTCTCCGATGGTATTATAAATTTTGACGCGAGGGATGCCTTTTTCCGCGGTAACAAACGAGCCATTGCTGCGAATGGCAATATGAGTTGGATTACAACATCCACAAAACCCCTCGATGGTCATTGCGGATTCACCCCACAGGGTTCGAAAGTCACCGTCGATTGTAAAACTTTCCAACAAGTGCCTTCCCGGATTAACCACCCAAAGGTGCCCATCAGGATCCAAAGCAACATCCATATTAATACTGGGAATCACGAGACTGGGCACACCGTTATCGGGGTCATTTTGCGCTACTTGTTGCAAAAGCATACCATTCTTGTCAAATTTCCAGACCGTCATATTACCGGGATCAGCTACAAATACTGCGTCCTCAGCAACTGCAATTGAGGTCATAACCGAGCGTTCGCCCATGGAATCCCAGTGTCCGATTTTTACTTTTTCAGGACTATATATTTCAATATGATCCACCAGTGCGAGGTATAAATTCCCCTGATCATCGACCGCCATAGCCGTCGGGGAAACGCCACACGGATTCAAAGATTGGGCGCGACCCTGGGAGTCGAGATCGATCCACATCTCATCACCCCCGACAAAGAGATTGTCATCAGGGCCGATAGCCAAAGCGGTGGCTTGCTGCATGGGCAGATCAAGAGTTTGAACTTGTTGCCAGGCCACCAGGTCGGAACCGCTCTCTTTAAAGTGCTCGATATCATATTCATAGGGATTGCCCTCGGAACTGATGTCGCTATCGTCTCTAAATGCCTGAAATCCAAAATACATTACACCCAGGACAGAAAAAATGATAATCGCAAAGGTTAACAAACGATCATTGATATTTTTTTCTCCCATAAAACCCTCAAGAATTAATTGGCCCGAATATCCAGACACACCATACGACGGGAGTCCCTGGCTAAAAGCCGGCCTTCGACCAACGCCAGAGGTCCCCATGCATCGTGACCATCCAGGATTTTGGTTTGTGACACTTTGATATACTCGCGTGTACTGGCCCGTGCTATGGTCAAAACGCCTTCATCACTGAGAATAAAAAAATTATCATCTGCCAAAAGAAACGGACCGAGTCCGAATCGTTCGGTCTTGCCGCTGGTCCAGATAATTTCCGAGCAATCGCGGCTTGAGCAACAGACAAATTGATTTCGTTGAGGTCCGGCATCTTTGGGCAAAATCCCGAAAAGATGATCCTTATACAGGATAGCTGTCTGTTGTTCGGATGCCAGGCCTTGATCGGGTTCACAGGTTTGCAGGGATTCGATACTCCAGGAACCGTTATTTTTCGAGACCTGAAAATGCTGGCTACCGGCCCCATATCCTGCGGTTACATATATCTGACCATCCCCTACATGAACAGGAGACGGAGCGATTACCGAGGGATTCCACTGGTTCGAAAAAAAAAGAATCTCACCCCTGGATTCGGGTTCTGCAGAGATTCCGACCAGGCCTCCGGTGGCGCAGTAGACATAAACGCGGGTTCCGTGCAGGTTCATCGGTATAACCGAAGAGTGACTCATTTGCCAGCCATTTGGATTCTCACTCTGCCACCTGATCTCACCAGTATAGAGATCAAATCCAACCAAAAGATGATCGCCTCCCGTGGCAATCACTGCACAAGAATCGTCGACAAGCGGGCACTGACCGGTATACCAGAGAGGCACCTCGGTACCAAACTCAGCCACCAGATCCCTGCCCCATACAAACTCACCTGAATCGGCACGGGTACACATGACCTGGCATTTGGGGCCAATGGTCACCACCATAGAATCAAAGATAGCGGGAATAGTGCGAGACATACCGTGATTGCGCTTGACATAAATATCATATCCGCGCTGCCATAATTCAGTGCCGTCATCCAGAGAAAAGCAGCGCAAGATATCGCGGCGATTTTCTTCATCATAGTCCAAAATATAGACTCGGCCATAGGCTACGGCAGGACCGGAATGTCCTTCACCCAATTCAACGGACCAAAGCACCGGCGGGCCACCTGCGGACCAGGAATCAGCCAAAACAACACGCTCTTTGCTGATATTGTCAAAATCCTTGCCACGAAATCGGGGCCATTGCGTCATGATGCCGGAAGCCTGTCCGCCAAAACTGGCAAAATATGAGCCGATATCCACTTTTGGCTGCTGAGAGCCAGCGTCAGCAGGACGATTATCCAGGCCTGGTTGTAACATGGACAAATCACTCACCGGGGTCGATAGAAACCACCAGGTTAAAACCACAGCTCCCAATAGCACAGGAATGATAAGTGAAAGATGTTTGATCTGTTTTTCTGACAGTTTGATCATGTATGTATAGATCCGTCTTAAACCCATAAAGGGCTATATTCAAGCATCCCGGAACCCGGAAACCCGGCATCCCAATGCCAAGCAGAAATTCTCACTTTTTAATATCATAAACCATCAGCACATTGCCATGGCGCAAATATAACCGTCCGTCCTGAATGACAGGATGCGACCAATGGGGACCGCGGCCCAACTCTACCGGAAAACGGCTAATGAGTTTATACCCTTGTGCAGAAATGTCGAGCAGTGCCATATCGCCATCCTGACTATAAGCATAGTACAGTCCGTCACTATAAATCAAAACCCCATCACCAAGACCCTCAAATCGATGCAATATCTTGCCGGTATTCCAGTCCAAGGCCAGCCATTCATTTTTGCGGTAGCGGGATCCATAAATCATTCCATCGTTGACGATAAAAGAGGCCATCAGATTGTTGAACTCGATGTTTCTCCACACCTGCTCCACAGATCGGCCATCAGTGGAAAGGCGAAGCAAAACAGCACCTGAATTTGGTTTGTTTTCTGCACTGATGCACAAGATATGACCATTCTCATAATAAGGAGAATTGGCGTGAATCTTGTTGCGCTGAAATTGCGGTACATGCCAAAGCATTTCTCCTGATTTGGCATCGATACCGATAATCGATTCGGTTGTCATTGTAACGATCAGCTTGCGGCCATTGTGATCCACGAGAATGGGTGAGCAATAAGCAGCTTGTTCTTTATTGCCAGGACTGGTCCATATCGTTTTGCCTGTAAACCGGTCGAGAGCCACGACGTTATGTTCAGGGCCACCGGGCGTGGCATAAATGACATCTTTATCCACAAGGGGTGATTCTGCCATTCCCCAGCGAATATTTTCAGCATCGTACCGTTCCAGGAGATCCACACTCCAGAGGATTTCTCCGGTCAGAGAGTCGAAACAAATCAAAAGTCCCTTGCCACTCTCGAGATAGAGATGTTTACCGATGACGGTTGGAGTCGAACGAACACCCGGATAATTGGTGCTCCATTCAAATCCATAAGCCGTTTTCCACAACAATTCACCTTTTTGGTCAAAACAGAACAATGTCCCTTCTGTATCGAGCATGCCCGCTATATAAACACGATCATGGGCCACAGCCACAGATCCGTGGCCCTCTCCCAGTCCCTCTGCAGACCAAAGCAGATCCGGACCGTGGGGAGGCCAGGCCTTGGATAACCCAGACTCTAAATATACTCCGGTACGCTCTGGCCCTCGCCATTGAGCATTCCGGTTTGTAGCTACAGACCCTGTCACGAGGCAAAAGCTCAAGCCAATAATAGAGAGTGTAATTGTTTTCATCATTCAATGTACCCAAATATGATTAAAATGACAATACCTCAATCAACACATATGGGCCCGGATGCCGGAAATGAATCATGCTATTGAGCGGCAATATCATATACCATCATGACTTCACCATGCCGAACATACAACCGGCCATCTTTGACCACAGGATGAGCCCAGTGGGGTCCTGATCCCCTGTCGATCTTGAACGACCTGACAACATCGAGCTTTTGCGAATTTGGTCGAAGCAAAGCTAAATCGCCATCTTCACTATAAAGAATCAACAAACCGTCGCTAAATATGACAGCTCCTTTATTCCCCAACTCTCGTGCAGAATATTGTGTTTCTCCGGTTTTCCAATCCAGGCAGTGCCAGCCTTTGTTTCTGTGTCCCGAGCCGTAGAGATAGCCGTCCACCAGGACACTGGCACCCATTTGGCTATCAAGTATCTCATTGTGCCAGATCCGTTCGATAGAGTTACCATCCTGGGAGAGTTTAAAGAGCTGACTGCCTGTGGTGCCATAACCACTGGTGGTATGAACAAAGCCATTATCATATATCGGAGTATTGGGATTGATATCATATCGGGTTCGGTGAGTTGCCTGCCACAGAAATTCACCCGTATCTGCATCTACGCCTACGACAGACTTTCCGGTCATGGTCAGAATGATCCGACGGCCATTATGGTTTACGAGTACAGGAGAACAATAGGCGGATTTTTCTCCGTTGCCTTTTGTGGCCCAGAGAGTTTTACCGGTTTTTCGATCCAATGCTGCTATCATGGCTTTAGAGCCACCAGGGGTGCAAATCACAATATTATCATAGACCAGGGGCGACTCTGTGATGCCCCAGGAGAGCTGATGAGCTCCGAATTCTTGCATCATATCCACGGTCCATACTCTTTTTCCCTGTGTATTAAAACAGGCTACCTGGCCGGTACCACTAACAAGATATAAAAGATCCTCCACCACTGTCGGTGTGGTTCGAGCCCCTGGATGGCCTTTATCCCATTCTGGTCCATAGCTCGCTTTCCAGATCTGTTTTCCCTGATGATCAAAAGCGAACAAATAGCCTGTACCGTTTTGCAGCCCTGTAATATAAACCCGGTCAAAAGTGACCGCAGCAGAGGAATAGCCTTCTCCAAGATCTTTTGTAGACCACAAGAGTGTGGGACCCTCAGCAGGCCAGGATTTTAAAAGGTTTTCTTGTGGATAAATTCCCTCCCGGTCAGGACCTCGCCACTGTGAAGCGATTTGAGAAAAGCCGGTATTCATGAATATACAAACCAACACGACAATAAACTGACGCATGGAATTCCTCCTTTACTTTCTAAACTGCACTCCGGAAATTTGATTTTCCGGGAATTATAATTGGGAATACCCGGTGGGACTGAGGATTAATTTTGTTGAGTGAGAGACACTATCAGTGAAAC
>CAYNUX010000302.1:0-5322 GCA_964400115.1 uncultured Cytophagia bacterium | reverse complement strand
AATCCGCACCGTGCTGCACACAGCGATACGACGGGTACCGATCAGGGGCGCGCCATGGGGCAGCAGGATTTTTTCCGAGTTTCCTATGGGCCAGGGCGAAAGAATGGCATTGCCAAAATCCTGGCCATGCCTGGGGTGCCTGACCACCGGAAAATAGACATAGTTCATTGCCAAAACCCGGGCAATCGTTTCCGTGCCCGTCACATCCATCTCTTGTAGCAATAACACATCGATGCCCTGCAAGTGCGGCGATCGCCTGAGCTGCATGACAGCCTGAGGGATATCAGCTCCCCACTCGATATTGAAACTCACCACCTTGAGCGAATCCCGTGCGAGACGCTGGTTTGATAAAAACGAGCCGCGAAACACCGGCCCTTCGGGCGAGTCATAGATATGCAACGGATGACAGGCCAATCCCAGGATCAGAAATAAGTTAAGGATAGTCGTGCGCAATATCAATTCAGATTTGGGTTTTGTTTATAGAAACAGGACTCGCGGAAATGGCATTCCAGCAATAAAAACCAAACCGCAAATGAACATAATTGCAATACATTAATGCGCTCAAAAAATCATCCCCACACGCAGACCAAAATTGAATTGCCATGGCGTATAGAGATCTTGCTCAACAAGATTATATCTCACTGCCAAAAACATTTTCAACGAAACATGACTTTCTGACGACGCAATGTACTCGCTGCCCACTTCTAAAAGACCCTGATAAAGTTCAGACTCTTCGGCCAGGGCAATGGGACCCGAAGAATCCATGGCATAAGGCACATTGAATTCGTCACGTCTGACCTTGCCATACGCATAGCCCGGCGCGATATAATAGCGCAATCCCACAGACGTGCCAAACATGTACTGTGCCAGTACCTGCACGGTATAATGAGAAATGGGATAATCGACATTGATCTGATAATCTTCCAGTTCAACCTGATTCGGACTCACCCGACCATACTCGAATCCGAAACCGGCATGAAATCTATGGCTGATGGCGCGATAGAGGGCCACACCTCCAGAGACCCCTACGCCGGCCTTGACATCCGGTACGGTCTTTGTCAGCAACAGATCCCGGTCCACCGTGCGATAATCGAGTCTCCAGGGAACCTCCTGTTTGGAACCGGTATAAAATATTCGTCCGGTGCCATAAAGTGCCCATTTATAAATAAAAAGTAGCAAAAAAAGCAATAAATATAGCTTTCACCCTCCAGGATCGGACCCTTTACAACGTGACCACAAGGATGGACAGTTTTTTACGATCGTTTGCGATACGGATAGCCTCTTTCAAGGCTAAGGGGTCATCCCCCTCGATCGCTTGCACGGCCTCCCGGTAACCGGCCAAAAGACGTTCCAGATGGCCCATCGCCACATATTGTCCGCCGGTAGCGAGTGCTTTTTGATTCACAAGGATGGCCACCTTTAAGGGCAGTTGCCGTTCCATGGCTTCGACAAGACCCAGATGACCGGCAGCGACAAAACTGAAATCACCGGTAACCGCCCAGGTATCGTCATATCCTGCCAGATGAGCTCCGATGGCCAGGGCAAGACTGCCCCCCATATGGGTAAGAGATCGTTACAGTCAAAAGGAGGAAAACCAAACAATGCAGACAAACCGGTATCGCCTGTGACGATCCGCCCTCTTAACGTCTTGAATATCTCAAAAAACAGGATATAAGGTTTTACAGCATTTTGCCAATCAGACGGTAAACCATCCGGGATAACCGGTAATTGCGGATTGGGAATATCTTGCCAGGATTGTGCAGTTTGTTTGGCCTGTAAAATGCGATGCTGGTGTGACGCCAGTACGGGAAACAGCAAATGACTGGAAACATTGCGTTCATAGGGCACGGTAAACGAGGTCTGATTTTGCTGCAGGACGCATTTTCGTCAATGAGACAAATTATTCAGTTCCTTCACCATCCGGACCCTGGTTAAAAATTTCCAGGATTTGATCTCTGTATTCCGCCGGAGCTTCCAGATATCCCCATCCTTTGGAATATTGAAACAAACCGTCATAAGCCAGATCATGATAGCTACGTACCCGGTAGGGTATATCTCTATCTTTGAGCATAGATCTCAACCATCCAGCCTGAATCTCGTTTTCAAAATCAACAATACGTTGCCAGTCTGACATGATCACCTCCATTGTTATATCATGAATTATAATAAGAATTTGCTCGAGGGAAAGCAAATGGTATTTACTGGCTCAGGGGTTGATTGTTTCCGCCAAAAAGGGGGAAAAGCGGTATCTAACAGATACCGCTCCCGGATATTTTTACAGTGAATTGATGATTTCATTCAATTCCGCGCTGGGCCGCATGGCGTTTTCGCATTTTACCGGATCGGGCAGGTAATAGCCGCCGATATCCACAGGCTCGCCCTGGGCAGCAAGCAGCTCCTGGTTGATTTTTTCCTCTTTCTCTTCGAGTTTTTTTGCCACCGGTTTGAATCGGGCCTGCAATTCAGCATCTTTGATCTGGTTTGCCAGCATCCGGGCCCAATACATGGCGAGATAAAAGGTACTACCACGATTGTCCAGCTCGTTGACTTTGCGTGACGGCGACTTGCCGTTTTCGAGATACTTGCTGATGGCCTGATCCAGGGTTTCCGCCAGAATAGCAGCATGGGGATTCTCATCCCGGTTGGCGATAAGATCAAAGGACGGCACGAGCGCACAATATTCGCCGAGCGAGTCCCACCGCAAATGACCTTCTTTGAGAAACTGTTGTACATGCTTGGGAGCGGATCCGCCGGCACCGGTTTCGAACAGACCGCCACCGTTCATGAGGCGCACGATAGAGAGCATACGGGCGCTGGTGCCCAGCTCGAGGATCGGAAACAGGTCAGTGAGATAGTCACGCAAGACATTACCGGTCACCGAGATGGTATCCAGGCCCTTGCGAATGCGTTCCAGGGAAAAACGCATCGCATCTTGGGGATTCATAATGCGGATATCGAGTCCGGCCGTATCCTCATCCTCTAAATAAAAGTGCACTTTTTTAATAATTTCAGAATCGTGACCCCGGTTTTCATCCAGCCAAAACACTGCAGGTGCACCACTGGCTTTGGCCCGGCTCACCGCCAGTTTGACCCAATCGCGAATCGGCTCATCCAGAGTCCGGCACATTCGGAAAATATCTCCGCTTTCGACCGGTTGTTCCAGAAGCACCTTGCCGTTATCATCCAACACCCGGATTTTGCCTTTGCCCGCTGCCTGAAAGGTCTTGTCATGTGAGCCGTATTCTTCGGCCTTTTTGGCCATGAGACCGACATTGGGCACGCTGCCCATGGTCGCGGGATCGAACTGACCGTTCTTCTGGCAGTCCTCTATGATCTCCTGATACATAGTCGCATAGCTGCGATCCGGGATCATGGCCAGGGTATCCTGCAGTTCGTCGTCGGCATTCCACATCTTGCCACCATCGCGCACCACATTGGGCATGGAGGCGTCGACAATGATATTGTTGGGCACGTGCAGATTGGTGATGCCATGTCGCGAATCGACCATGGCCAGAGCGGGCCGGTCCTGATAAACGGCATTAATATCTTTTTCGATCTCTGCCTTTTCCATCTCCGGCAGTTTGTCCAGTTTACCGAGAATATCGGCCAAACCGTTGTTGGGGTTGGCGCCGATTTTTTTAAGCGTATCCGCATGTTTGGCCAGAGCATCTTTATAGTATACAGACACACAATGACCGAACATTATCGGGTCGGAGACTTTCATCATGGTGGCTTTGAGATGCAGAGATAACAAGACATTGTCTGTGTTAGCCTGATCGATTTGTTGCGCATAAAACTCTCGCAGGGCCTGTACGTTCATGACGGCGGCATCGATGACCTCATTCCGGGTCAGCGAGAGATCATTCTTGAGCACAGTGGTTTGGCCATCCTCAGCAATAAATTCGATGCTCGCTTTACAGGCATTGTCGAGAGTGACAGATTTTTCGCTGTCATAAAAATCGCCGCTTTCCATATGGGCGACCCTTGCCTTTGAGCCACTTTCGGGCCAGGGTTCCATCATTTTATGCGGATGCTTTTGGGCGAATTTCTTGACCGCCGGAGCCGGCCGGCGATCCGAATTGCCTTCGCGCAGCACCGGATTGACCGCAGAGCCGAGCACCACGGCAAAGCGTTTTGCCAAGGCCCGTTCTTTTTCGGTTTTCGGTTCCTCCGGATAGTCCGGCAGAGTGTATCCTTTTTGCTGCAGCTCTTTCAGGGCATGTTGCAGCTGTGGAAGGGAGGCACTGATATTGGGCAATTTCAGGATATTGGCTTCAGGAGTTTTGGCCAGGTCGCCCAGCAATGAGAGATAATCGGGGATGCGCTGCTCCTCGGTCAGAACATCCGGGAAATTGGCAATGATCCTTCCGGCGAGAGAAATGTCGGCAATTTCGATTTCAATGCCTGTATTTTTGGTAAACGCGCGAATCACGGGCAGCAAGGCAAAAGTTGCCAGCGCCGGAGCTTCGTCGATTTTAGACCATACGATTTTAGATGCTTTCATATATTCATCCGGTTTAGAGTTCTGGGTTTATCTATCAATGGAAACATTCAGTTTTTAGGATATATTTTATATTCTTTTTATTCAAGGGAATAAAACCATTCCTGATGCGAATACGGCAGGCTTTTAGCAGGAAAAATCAAACCGCGAATCAACATGAATACACATGAACGGGGATTTTTATAAATTCGCATAGATTAGCGTTCATTCGTGGTCTCTTTAAAGGGGATATGCTGAGGCAACACTCTGCGCCCGGCAGCCAGGGCAGCGACGCGGCCGGCGGCCTGTCCCATGGCCGCGGCATTGCCAGTGACACGATAGCTGGAATGGGCGATAAAGTCACCGCTGATACAACGACCGGCCATCATCAGACCGTTTACGTCTCTGGCAATAAGGGATCGCAGGGGGATATCATAATCCTTGCTTCTGACACCCTGATTATAGCTTTTGGTTTCATCCTCCTGTTGCACGGAATGCACATCCACACCAAAAGAGACCCGACAGACCGCATCCTCGAATTCGGCACCGCGAACCAGATCCTCCCTGGTCACGGTATAGAGACCATGGATACGCCGGCCTTCACGGATGCCGATTTGTTCTGCCGTTGCCACGCATCGTAAGCCGCTCCATTGTCCGCCGAGAGATCTGAGGCTTTTGATAATGCGATAGAGTTCAGCCCGGGCATGCATCGTGGCCTCTGTGACCTCGCTGGCATCAAACGGAGAATAACCATATTCATGATTGGCCATGAGCATAAACAAATCATCATAAATGGGATAGATTCCCGGTTTTTTGTACGACGGACTGTATCCGCCCCGTTC
>CAYNUX010000301.1:0-5335 GCA_964400115.1 uncultured Cytophagia bacterium | reverse complement strand
CGAATGGGTACAAGAGAATCCGGAAGGATTTGTTTCGCTTCCAGTGGGAAAAACTCCTGAACACTTTATCAAAAACGTGATCTATTTACTGGAGAATTGGCAGGAAGAACAAGTTCAAAACGAACTCGAAACATATCAGATCGATCCTGGCAAAAAACCGAAAATGAATCAGCTTAGGTTTGTACAGGCTGAAGAATTTTATCCTATCAATCCCACACAAAACAATAGCTTTCGTTATTTTATCAGCAAGTACTATAATCGTGGATTTGGCATCGATCCTAAAAAGACCCTGCTCATAAATGCCTGGACAACCGGTATGCCCAACGGCTTGACGCCAGCGGATGTATTTCCGGATGATATCGTAGATCTTTCTTTGCGTACCCGTTATGGTCGCACCCGACTCGAACGATTACAAAAAGAGATTATTGAACGCGTCGATCAATATTGTACAAATTACGAAGACAAGATTCGTGAAATGGGAGGGATCGGCTTTTATCTCAGCGGTATTGGTCCGGATGGTCATATCTCTTTTAATGTACGTGGCTCTGATCACTATTCCACCACCCGGCTTACCGGCACCAATTATGAGACTCAGGCCACAGCAGCAACCGACCTCGGGGGCATCGAGGTCGCGCGCAATCGGTTGGTTATGACCATAGGGTTATCGACCATCACCCACAATCGGGATTGTGTTGCTCTTGTCATGGCTGCTGGTGAAGATCATGCCGGGGTTATCAAAGATTCTATCGAAAATGCTCCCTGCAATCTTTATCCGGCGACTGCTTTACAGAAACTAAAGAACGCCCGGTTTTATTTGACCCGTGGAGCGGCTTCACTTTTGGTCGAACGTCGATTTGAAGATGTTACCCGAATGGATCCGGTACCTGAAAATGAGATCGATCGGATTGTCGTTGATCTGGCCCTTGATTCCAACAAGAAACTTGTCGATTTGGAGAAATCGGATTTTGATTCAGTGCGCTCATCCCAATGGATTATGAAAACGACAAAAAAATCGGCTTCAGAACTTTCTCTTGCGACACTTGATCGTACCGAGGCCAAGATCCACAGTGGCATTGCTCCTCTCGAAAATCATGTATTCATGCATACCGCTCCCCACCATGATGATATTATGCTGGGGTACTGGGCATATATCATTCATCTGGTGCGCAGCCCTAAAAATATTCATCATTTTAATTATATGACAAGTGGATTCAATGCAGTAACCAACGCTTATGCCAAACGTCTTTTGGTCAATTTGCAACAATTTTTAAAAAATCCACAATTTTCCAAGATGATGGGTGAGGGATATTTTGATCCGGATAACGAGATCGGTCGTAACCGGGATATCTATCAATATCTGGATGGTGTTGCTGCCCATAGCCGCACCACCAAACAGGAAGGAGAAGCCCGTCGTCTCTTGCGTAATTTGATGCAGATTTTTGATGAGGACAATCTTTCTCAGCTAACCAATCGTATCTCCGAGATGATCCTCTATTTTGACAGCCAATACCCGGGCAAAAAAGACCTGCCTTATATTCAACAGCTCAAAGGCATGATTCGAGAGTGGGAGGCAGATTTGTTATGGGGTTATCTTGGCTTTAACAGCTCAAATGTGCACCATTCGCGTCTGGGATTTTATGGCGGGGGAATGTTTGGATCCACCATCGACCGTGTTCGTGATGTCGAACCGGTACTCAATCTCACTCGCATGATTCAGCCGACAGTGGTCACGGTGGCTTATGACCCGGAAGGAAGCGGTCCATCGACTCATTATAAAGTTTTGCAAACTTTGGCACAGGCGCTAAAAATCTATCAGGAGGAAACCGGGCGTAAAGACATACAGGTCTGGGGATACCGCAACGTATGGTTTCGATTTCATCCCAGTGATGCCGATATTATGGTTCCTGTTTCATTAAACTCTATGGCTGTGCTCGAAAATGCGTTCGATAATTGCTTTGGCTCACAACGCGAAGCATCTTTTCCGAGTCACGAGCTGGATGGGCCTTTCTCCCGATTGTCCCAGCGAATCATGGTAGAGCAGTATCAGCACGTCAAGACTTTTTTGGGCAGAGAATATTTTAATGAAAGTTCACATCCGCGCCTGCGTGCTACCCATGGGATGGTTTATCTCAAGACCTTGTCTGTGGATGAATTTTACGACAAAGCTTATGAACTGAGAAAATCCACAGAGAATGTCAAAAGCGACCCAAAAGCAAACATTATACCGCCAAAGGTCTAAGAGTTTATCATTTTAGAGACCGATTGATTTGCGAACCGAACTCCCTGTTGCCGGATTTCTTTGATCCGTTAAATTCAGAATTTTTTTTGTACTCTTAAAAATCTTCTTGAAATTTGAGCAAGTAATGAGTATCTTTTTTTACTTACCCGCAATAGCCTATTATCGGCGGTTTGTATCATCTGTAAGACTATCATCTTGTCCTCGTTCAACCATTGCCAATATCCCGACCGACTCGTGACCTTGGGAGGGAGAGTGTGTTCAAAAAGTTAATATTAGCTCTGGGATTGAACCTAATTCACAGATGAGGCCTCATTCCAGATCGTTAGCAAGATAGCATGATGTTATCGTCATCATATTCGTTTCCTTTGGGAAATAGTCATTGCTGACCAAATAAAAAAGAAATGGGTCTTTTCAGAGTGAAAACAAATTTATTTTGGACAAGAGTGGGAAATAGTACGTTTTGAAATAAGCCTCTAATAAGCCTCTATTGAGGAACTTTTTATTCTTTTTTTTTGTGACAAGAGGGCCTGCTTTGTCAATTGAATATCCATTACAGAATCAGAATTTACCTGCACCTATTTACAAGCGAGCTGTGGTCGCTGCAGGGTTTTCGCCCCGTTTGACAGCGATACTGAATGAATCGCACCGATTACTAAAAATTCTCGGAACCTGGCCAATTATCATCAATGTGGGTGAGGATACTCTGGCCAATAAACACCGGCTGGAAGCGGCCATTGAACGCTCGAATTTCTGTGAGCATCCGCCGATCTTTATGATTCGTCCCGGTCCGGCTGCAGATGTGCTCATGGATGTTGCTAAAGAACATCATGCTGACCTGATTGTTGCCGGTGCATTGAAAAAAGAGGGATTGTTTAAATATTATTTCGGCAGCATTGCGCGGGGTCTGGCCAGAAATGCGCCATGCTCGGTTATGCTTTTCACCGAACCCCGTGTAAAACCGGATGAATTGAAAAAGATTCACTGTGCAGTAGAATATGATGATGAAGCTCATATGGCAGTGCAGGTCGCTGCCAATATTGCCTACTATTCGGGATCACGGGAACTCTATCTCACCCATACTTTCCGTACATCGGATTTTGATGAGGTTAAAACCAAAGAAAGACAGGCCAGCGAGATCCGGCAAATATATGCCGATGAGGATAAAAAGTTAAAAGATTTTCTGAGTCAGTTTGATTTTTCCGGTATCACTCACCATACAAGATGTTTGCATGATTCAAACCGCCAGACCACATTATCTTTTACACGCGATGTCGATGCGGACTTGCTCGTTGTGGCTGCCTCACGGGATCGCCTCGGATTATGGGATCGTCTCTTTCCACATGATCTGGAAATCGCATTGCAGAACTTGCCTTGCTCTCTTTTGCTCACCCGGCCTACCCAGACCTGAGTCAACGGTTTTGGCGCTCCCAAAATTGTAACCGTATGGGACCCCTACCGGTTCTTTCCAAGACATAAAGGGTGTCAGAGGTCGCTGTAATGGCCAAATCCATAGGCGTTCGCATCGGTGGATTATGGCTATGGAGATACGCTTTGGGGTTGCCCGCCCGATCGAGAATGGATATGATGCCCCGGGAAGCATGAGGAATATAGATGAGGCTGGATAAAAAGGTGTTTACCTTACCGGAACCGATATCTACAGTGCGAATATCCTGCTCTTGCCAGTATCGGCTGTACCGACCTTCGATCGCTCCGTGCCAACACTGGACTTTGTCTCGGGTAAGATCATTGATAAGAACCATCATGGCATTATCCAGAACTGCAATATCATTTCCACTATAAAATTCGCCAAACGGGCTTCCCTGGTATTCCTGTCCCTGGGAATCGAGCACGTGAAATCGAGTCTGATTCTTTTCCAATAAAAACAGGTTACCTTGTTCATCGCAGTCGATGGCACCAGCGGAAAAATTCAGCTCAATACCTGCTAAAGGTTCGCCCGTATGATAATTGACCCGAAACAGAACGTTTGGATTATCTGCAGAAACGATATACATGATACGCCTGCCATCATGTGCCAGATCTGCCACTCCTTGAAAGATTTTTTCTTTCAGTTTATTGTCCAAACCCAACACCAACGGAGAAAATGGTGCTTCATTTCCCTGGGCATCGAAAATAAATATCTGGTCAGCACTATCCGAAGCTGCCCAAATCATTCCATTTGGATCTACAGTCACACATGTGGGCATGTGATACAGTACGGGACCGATATTTCCACGATTGATATAGGTATGGTTCGGTGTCAGAATGGACAAGGACCATACATCGCTGTATCCGAGATTGCGTCTGGCATTATCGCCGGATTCGTGATAATCGTCCCATGCAAAAATTCGACAACGGAAATCCAGACCCGATTGTTGCCAGGTGATAGGTTTATCCGTGACATACCAGTCTTGTGCTTTTTTTAACGTGCTCATCGTCACCTGATTAGGCTCTTCCGGAGGCCATACACTGTCATAAACCAGATATATACCATGACCTGTGGAGCCTGAATCATCATCATATACACCGGAAGGATCTGTGATTTTTGCAGCTACCTTGAATTTGATTCCTGTTTTCATTTCCACTGGAATCGTATTAACCTGGGAGATAAGGGGTCCCTGGTTATCATTGATCTGGTCTTTCCATGCCAAATGAGCAGGAGGTTTTGGCTCAGGCCAGGCAGCCTTTAAAATATTTTTTAACTCCATGGACATGCGATGATTCGGAAAGAGCATGCTATAGGCAAACAAGGCGGCGCCCTTGCTCCCCAGTTCGCTGGAGATTCTCATCTGAGTCGCGAGTCCGGCCGGATCTTTTACCATGATTCCCGGGATAATTAAACGGTCATGCGTATTAAATAAATGTTCTTGTAAGCGACGTTTGAACAATCGGTGATCCGAGGTATAGATCATTGGAAACAGAATATCCATGACACCCCTGGCCAGCCATTTGTGGCTATCCTGGAGAAATACCCCTTTTGCTTCCCTATAATCCGCAATGACAGATGCACTCAGCACCAGATGCGGATCATGTACTTTCATTTTTTTATAAAGCTGTTTGGCAAAAAGGCTGATCGCATCCCGTCGCCAGGACTCCCAT
>CAYNUX010000300.1:0-5372 GCA_964400115.1 uncultured Cytophagia bacterium | reverse complement strand
ATCTCATCATAGCCAAAGTCAGCGGGAAGAATTTCTTTGATAGCAGAGAGTTGTCTGGTGCCGGTGTGAGAAATTGCTTTTCGAATGTCCTTTTCGCGTTTCGAAGGAATAACTTGATCCAAATTCAGATCTCCGGTTTCTATGGCCTGGGCAAGATGAGTATAAATGGTTCCTTCTTTGAGTTGGCGCTCGAGCGCGATTTCTTTTACGTCAAGACCTTGATTAAAAAAATTCAACGTGATAGCGGATGAGGCAATTTTACTCTTTCGCTTTTTGGGTTGAAAGTTAAAAGATGCTCCCTTTAACAATTGTGCTCCTTTTTCGGTTATATCCAGAATACGATATGAATCGATGCTCGTCCTTTCCAGGTACCCGGATTTTAAAAGTTTTATGATGCATGTTATGATATCTTTTAGTTTCCAATCTTTAAAGAATCCATAATAAGGATTATTCGTATGGCCGTGCTGAATGATTTCATCCTGGGTCGATCCTTTTAATATTTGGGCGATTTTCTGAACGCCAACCCGCATATGATGCCGTGCTACCGCGTCTACGATGGAATATTCGATACTGGCTCTGTCATTTCTGTCAGAAGCAGTTTGATCACAATTGTCGCAACATTTAATGGCTTTAGGATCAGAGCGATCACCAAAATAATCCAAAAGGGTTTGTCTGCGGCAGGTCAGCGTTTCAGCATATTTAACCATTTGATCCAGCATTGCATACTTGTGGTGACGTCTTTCGGAAATGAGCTTAACGACTCGTTGCAGTTTTCGGTGTTCGAGTTTTTGTATTAAAAGCGTTATCACATTCTGGTTTGTTATAACATTTCCAATCGCACCGGCATTTTCCAGATAGCGCAAGCCTACCCGGGCTTGAATATCATTAATGGCAAGCGCATCACATAATTTTTGAATCGGGAAACGTGCTCGACCCTTTTGTGCCAACCTTTTCAAGCGGTCATAGATTGCTTGCAGATCTTGATAGTCCGGGGAGTCATTTTCAATAAACCATTCGTGTAATCCACAATCTGTGGGATCGTACAAGAGAATACATCCGGACCGTTTACCGTCTCTTCCTGCGCGTCCAGATTCCTGGTAATACGCCTCCAGGCTGCCCGGCAACGAATAGTGCAAAACTATCCGTACATCCGGTTTGTCTACCCCCATGCCAAATGCATTTGTAGAAACGATGATCTGAATATCGTTATTCATAAAGCGGTTCTGGATATTGGATCTCTCGGTTTCCGCTAATCCTGCGTGGTATCTTTCCGCCTTGATTCCCAGTTCGTGAGTAACAAAAAATGCCACCTGTTCAGCCTGACGCCGGGTTCCGACATATATAATCCCACTACCTATGCGGGGTAATATCAGGCGCCTCATAACATCTTGTTTGCTTTCATCTCCATAGGTCTGATAAGCCCTAAATGTAAGATTGGGACGATTAAAACCGGTTACGATTTGGGATGGATTTTTGAGATTTAGTCGCTTCATAATATCTTGCTGAACATGCTGGGTGGCGGTTGCGGTGAGAGCCATTGTCGTAGGCTGGTTTAGTTCTTTGGCAACCTCACTCAATCTCAGATAATCGGGCCTGAAATCGTGGCCCCAAAGAGAGATACAATGGGCTTCATCGATGGCAAACAAAGATACATCCAGCTTTTGCAGGATTTCACGAAATCCCTGAATACGAAACCGCTCTGGTGCTACATATAAGATTTTGCATTTACCTTCCAGCACAGCTGCGAGACGCTTATTTTGCTCAGCCTGGGGAATCGAGCTATTAATAAACGTTGCCGGAGCATTGATGGATTTCAGGAAATCAACTTGGTCTTTCATTAAAGCAATAAGTGGAGAAACTACAAGCGTCAGTCCTGGGAGCATCAGAGCCGGCAGTTGATAACACAGGGATTTGCCTGTTCCTGTCGGCATTACCACAAGTGTATCCCGTTTTTGCAAAGCCGACTCTATTGCTTGTACCTGACCTTCTCGAAAAGTATGAAAACCGAAATATTTTTTTAATGATTGCTGGGGATTTGGTGTCATGTCTTTTTTATGCAAGTATAAGAATAAACTCTTAAAAAGTCAATAAAAATGATGTTTAATGCGAATTAAACTGCAAGTATTGCGATCTATATTTTTATTTCTTTTGTTAGTTGAACAGCTTGATGCACGAGGCGTTCAATTTCCCGGAACTGACCCGAATTGATGAGATCTGCTCTAACCATCCAGCTGCCACCACAAGCGATAACTTTTTTAAATTTCAAATAGTCTTTTAGATTATCTGCATTGATTCCTCCGGTTGGAATAAATTGTAGCCTGCCAAAAGGCGCCGAAATAGCTTTCAGCGTTGTCAGACCGCCAAAAGCTTCTGCCGGAAAGAATTTTACCACATCGAGATGATATTCGAGCGCCTGAGAGATTTCTGTCGGTGTTGCAACACCAGGGATTACCGGAATATCGTTATCGACACAATAACTCACTACTTTATGATTGAATCCCGGAGATACGATAAACTGTGCTCCATTGTCCACAGCTCGTTTAACCTGTTCGACATTCAAGACTGTTCCTGCTCCCAACACGATCTCATTGGTATTGGCCATAATTTTAATAGCATCTGCAGCCGCATCAGTTCTGAATGTAATCTCTGCACAGGCAAGACCGCCATTGATCAGTGCTTCGGCAAGGGGTTCTGCATCTTTAGAATTTTCAAGTGCAATAACAGGAACGACTCTCATTGATTTAATCTGCTCCAGAACGGAATGCATTATAATCTCCTTTTGTTAAGCAATCAATCAGGATTTATCCGATTTATTTTCTTATAGTTCAGGCAGAACAAATATCCGCAAAGCATAGTATACAACTTTATAATCTCTCATTCAACGGCAAAAAAGTCGAGTACTCACATTTTAAATTAAAGGGTTTTGATTTTATTCTATAAAATGCTATATTTTTCCAAAGAACACATTACACTTGGGTGCTATATGGATAGAAAACGATTTTTGAACTTGTTTTTTCTTTTTGTCTTTTCGACAATGTCTTTTGCCAAGGAAAAGGATCCCTTGCCTGCACCATGGATTGATTTGTCAGGCATAACATGTGGTTATATGCATGATATTGTGAATCAAGATCGAATTTTAGAAAACACGCGTCGTCAAACACCACAATTACCCACAACCCTTTCAAAAACTCTACCTCGCACCCAGTTTGAGGTTGGAGATGTAGCGCCATTTTATGCTAGCAATTTTCTAGATTACAAACGAGATACCTTACAGGCAGAATGCCGATACAAGGGCGATAGTTTGTATATTTTTGTTGAACGAACAAAATTTCTGAATGGTTCGGTTACCCAGGAGGACGTGGATCGCGTCTACAAAGCCTTTGTACTGCAGACACCTGAAGGATCTTTGGATCCGAATCGCGGAATTCGTTCTATCCTCGAAGGTATTTATGGTAAAACACCCAACAAGACAAATGATGGTTTTGTGTACATTCTGATATATGATATCAAAGACGGCTATTCTGAAAATAGTGGTGGATCTTATATTGCCGGTTATTTTAGTTCAACCGATCAAAGAAATGTTGATTTTAGCAATCAAAAAGATTTGATCTATATCGATTGTGATCCGGCGCGTCCGTACAGCAGTCAGGTTTTATCTGTGGTCGCTCATGAATTTCAACATCTTATTCATTACGGTCAAGATTCAAACGAGTCCTCTGGTGGATTATGGGTAAATGAAGGTGCTTCAGAATATGCGTCATATCTCTGTGGTTATGGATTGAGATACCCCAGTCGTTATTTTCGACATCCTGATCGGTCTCTCATTCTTTTTGGAGACTATTACGGGGATGATCTTATCGATTATGAAAAGGTCGCTCTCTGGACCTATTATTTGGGAGAAAAATTTGGTCCTGAATTGATAGGAGATATCGTTAAAGAACCCAAAAATTCTGTTCAAGGTGTTAAAGCGGCCCTGCAAAAGCACTCGATCGAACTCTCTTTTGAACAGATATTTGATAATTTCTGTTTGGCCAATTACCTGGATGCACCAGAATTCAATAATGGATACTGGGGATATTCAGAGATTAACCTAAACATTCGCCCTCAGACACTGAATCATCATCAAATATATCCTGTGGGTGAACAAGTGATCGACCAGGAAAAGTACGCCGTTTCTTTTATAAAGTTTTCATCAAGAGACAGCACAGCTGCTTTGCATTTTCAAATCAACAATGACGCCGTTTTGAATCCTCAAATTGTATCAATCGGAGATTCTATAAGCTATTCAACCATATCTCTGGATGATGAAAGCTATGGTAATGTGTCGTTGACGATGGATGATCGAACGAGTGAAATCCTTTTTGTTCCAACCACTCATGATGATGCCACCCTGTTTTCCTATCTTGTCACATCGGAAATTAAAGATATTCGGGCCCCTCAAATTGTTTGGGGACCTTATGAGTCTCTTGCTACGGGTCAGTCTGTTACGATCACCTGGGAAACTGATGAATTTGCGACGAGCATTGTGGAATATGGATTGTCCTCGGAATATGGCGAAACCGTACAAAAAAATGAATTGAAAACCCATCACGAAGTGGTACTGGATAATCTCGAACCGGATATGCTCTATCATTATCGTATTGGCTCTAGTGATAATCAGAACAATGGCCCTAAATATTCTGTCGATTTTACGTTTCGAACCCAGTCCATGCGCGTAAATGCTGTTGCTAATGTTCAACAGACCCATTCATATGGATATCAAGGACGCAATATTGTAAGGGACGATGAAGGAAATCTTTTTCTCTTTTATCATGATCTTGTGGGAGAGCGACGATACATCTATGTAACGGTTTCTTATGATGACGGCCAGACATGGAATGATCCCGTACGACTCGATAACACGCTTTATTATTCAGGCATGCCCGGCGCCGACATCGATTCTCAAGGCCGGCTGCATGTCGCCTGGCATGCACAAGCTGCCTCGGATGACAAGTTTGCGATTTATTACAGTCGCTCTGATGACAAAGGTCAAACATGGTCCCCCCCTGAAATGACGAGTACACTTGCTGAGCGATATGACCGCCTCTATGCCGCAGTGGCCATTGATAGTAAAGATAATCCGCATGTCGTATGGAATAGTGCCATTCAGGGTGATTCAAATATCGGTGATGTTTATTATACTTTCTCTGATGATGGAGGTCAAAGCTGGGCCGCAGATATTGCTATCAGCCAGTCTACCCAGCATCGCTGTTTCGTACCCACCATTGACCTGACTTTAAAAGACGAGATATTTGTCGTATATGTTGATGGAGATTTTGAAAAAAATAACCGTGATGCCTTTGTTGTCTCGAGCAAGGATGGAGTCGAATGGT
>CAYNUX010000299.1:0-5374 GCA_964400115.1 uncultured Cytophagia bacterium | reverse complement strand
GGAAAAAGAATTGTTTGTGAGAGAAGAGCAAGAGTTATATGAAGTCCGGCCTGCAAGAAAAAGCATAGCTGAGATAGGTTCAAAATGTGCTTCATCTCCCAAAAAATCGGCTGAAATTGATTGTGAATAGCAGGTGCTGATTTACCTTTTCCGCATTAAAAAAACCGGCGTTTTTTAAAGCCGTTAAGGTAGAGCAAGGGGGGTATGCTGTGGTTTGGGACAGCAGTATCGATATCAGTAAATATGAGCTATGGGTTAATGGCCAGGCCATGTCATAAAATCCCGAGGAACCCGGATTTTAATTCCGCGAAAGGACCCTTTGCGCCGGTTGTTTGAAGAGTGAACTAAAACCGTGTGCCCCCTCCGAAACCGGATGGAAAGAAAACGTCTGCACCAGGTTGCGCTGAGATTTACCGACGCGGAAACAAATACAACGAAGGTGAAGCATGTGGAACTATAGAATAGTCCGGAAGAAACATTTAATCGCTGATTCCGTAAGCAAAGTGGAAAAGGTAAGTTATACTTATGCCATACATGAAGCGTATTACGACAGTAACGGATATGTAGGAGCAATCACCCAGGATCCGATCGAACCTTTTGGGGAAAATATAGAAGAACTGCGACATGCTTGGGTAACCATGGCCGAAGCATTTGGTATGCCGATCCTTGATTTTGACGACATTCCAGAAGTTGGATATGAAAGGAATGAAGACCCAGTAGCGTCTGTCCTGGACGAAAGGATCAAAGAAATGGACTCGGGTGACGTTAAGTGGATCCCACGGGAACAAGTAAAAAGAGATATGGAAGAGAAGTTTGGTCCATTTAACCAAGAAGAATATGAAAAGCAGATAGAAGAGGAAAGGGTGGAAAAGGAAAGAATACACAGTGAAACCTTTGTCGGGATGCCGGCGTCGGAGGGGCTCATCAACATGGTATGCTCCGAATATCGGGAATTTATAAAAAGAGATAAAATTGAAAATCCTTGGAAATACAAAGCAGAGAATGCCGAACCCGGCACTTCAACGGGCGCAAAAAAACCTCGTTGCTGAGTTATTTTAGCGCACCAAGCGGAGTTTGGTGCATCTTGCCAGGTGAAAATCATGGTCGGGAAAGGAGTGATGAGTACAAATGAACGATAGAGAAACCCATAATTATTCCGAATATGATCAGAAAGTTCCAACCTACGATTTCGTGGGTGAGCATGGAAGCATCGATGACTTAGGTGATGTTGAGAGTCTTCTTGAGGATTTCATCAACAGCATTGAGGATGGCTATTTTTTACAATGGGAAGCCGTCGAGCGGATAGAACGCGGGTTGCCCCTCACTCCCCATCAACAGAGGGCAATGGAGGACCTATATTCCTTTTCCGAAGATCCCGACCAGCCAATCTGGTACATCGATGAGATCGCTCGTCCTTTAGAACCGTGGCACGTTATCATCCAGAAAATTGCAAAATGGCTGCTGGTTGACCCATTAAGAACTTCAGACTTTCATTTCGCATGTGCTACGGAGGGATGGCCGAATCTGTATGAGTGCATGGAGGCCCCCGAAAACAGACTCATGCCACCCGATGGAATGGCATCACCGATAGATGTTGTGCCGGAAGAACTACAACACAGGCTATGGCTCCAGTCCTGCTTCGATCCTCTGGTTGGGATCGGGCAGCCAACATATCAAGAGGACCCTGAGGTCATCAGATTGAAAGACGATCCGTATCGGGTAGAGGAATTTATCGAGGAGCTAAAAAAGCACAGGAACACGGTAGAATCTTTAAACCTGACTTTGGAGAATATGCTGAAGATCCTCGTCATGCCGAAGGATGACGAAAAGCTTTTTGTCACCCTTATGAAGAAAAACCTCGGGCTCGAATCCCGTCAAACTTTATTATCAGGCTGTCTGTAAGCTGTTTGGTTATCATTCTTTCTTTTGAAACAGGAATTCGTATTCCAAGAGTGAGATGATGCAGCCATAGCGATCGCTGGAGGAATCAGAGGGTTAGATCAATGAATATTGCTGAAATTACACCAAAGGGCAATTATGTATTGTACATAAAGACCGAAGATGGTGAAGAAGGTCTATTGGACGTGAAGCCCTATCTCAATTCTGAAGCTTTTGCACCATTGAAAAACATAGACGAGTTCAAGCGAATTAGTAATGGTAAATATTTCATTGAATGGGAGTGCGGGGCAGACCTGTCAGCAGGCACCATTGAGGCACGATGGGATGCTTTGTCAAATGAGAACGTCCAACAAGTTTATTAAGCAGCCCAGTCCCTCACATCCATTTTAACCGAAGATGCAGAGACAAGGAAATATCTGGGAGATATTGAAGGATAACGTTGTATTGGGTTGAAACTACCAAACGAGGAATGCACGGTCTGAACTCCTATCGTTCGGCAGGTTGTGAGGGAGAATATCAATGGGTGATCCAGCAAAAAAGGATGCGACATACACCGATTTATTCGACATACCGGAAAATATGGTTGGAGAAATCATAAACGGCGAACTGCATACCATGCCCAGGCCGTCACCCAAACATGCCATGGTGGTTTCGTCTCTTGGAGGCGAAATCGTTAACCCCTTCTCAAAAGGGCGTGGAGGACCGGGCGGCTGGATAATTTTATTCGAACCTGAATTATTATTTGACAAAAATATTCTTGTTCCGGATCTCGCAGGCTGGAAGAAAGAAAGATTACCTGATCTTCCGGAAACCAACTGGATCGAAACATCTCCGGATTGGGTATGTGAAGTCCTTTCCCCCAGCACGATTCAGATAGATAAAACGAAAAAGATGCCCATTTATGCAAATCATCAAGTGCGGCATGTATGGTTGATTGATCCAACAGCGAAAACTTTAGAAATCTTTAAACGCCTCAATTCCGGTGGATGGGAATTAAGGGGATCATTTGCTGAAAATGATAAAGTAAGGGCAGAGCCATTCCATGAAATAGAAATCCACCTATCTGATCTTTGGGAATTTTAGGGGCCACCGAAAAGCCAATCCAAAGGGAGTTTTTCATTGTCAAAATCAGAAAAGAAAACGTCTGAAGAGAAATGGCGATTGTTTGAGGCCGAAGCGGCCTACGCGAATAGTATCTTTCGGGGCGCACTCGGCGACATGGAAGCGAGCATCGCCGCTGCTGAGCGAGCACTGGAGATGAAGCCGGACTATCCGCCTGCTGTTCTGACCATGGGATCGATTGAATATCAACGCGGGAATCCGGAAGAGGGGGAGCGTTTATTTTCGTCCCTGGTCTCCCTCCCGGACGAATCCGGAGATCTCTGGGAGGTCATTGACAAAGCCGGCGACTTCCTCATTCATGAAAGAAGGTATGCGGAAGGTTTGGATCTGTATCGGGCGGCGATCGAAAGGTTTCCCGAACGTTCGGTTCTTTATCAGGGGCTGGGTTGCTGTGCCGGCCACCAAAAAATGTTTGACGAGGCAATAGAGGCGTCGCAAAAGGCCGTGGAACTTGAACCTGATCGCCAGGTTTTTGTTAATGATCTCGGTTGGACCCTTTTCATAGCGGGGCGTCTTGAAGAGGCCGAAGAAGTTCTGTCGAAAGCGGTTGATATGGACCCCTCGGATGAGCGTGCGCGTGAAAATCTGCGCATTTGCCGGGCTGCGCGTTCAGAAGAATAGAAGCGGCTGCATCAATTGTATTCTATTTTCCCGGAGGTAAAGAGTTTTAACATTTGGCGTAAGGGGCAAAAATCTCTTTTGGCATGAATCACGTTAGGCATTACAGTTAAAATATGATTAGAACCTTTGCCGACAAGCACACGCAAGGGCTTTTTTTAAGTGGGAAATCTCATCGGTTTCCACCGGAAATTCGGAAACGTGCCGTTCGAAAGCTTGAGCAGTTACATGCTGCAACCTGTCTTAATGATCTAAGTGTGCCACCGAGCAATCGACTTCATGCTCTTGAAAGAGAACGGAAGGGGCAGCACTCGATTTCCATAAACGATCAATGGCGTATCTGTTTCCGATTTCAGGGCAAAGACGCCTATGATGTTGAGATCTGTGATTACCATTAAACCCGAGGTGTAATATGAGCATCCCTAACAGCGGGAAAATAACAAGACGTCCAACTCATCCGGGTGAGATCCTTCGCGAAGATTTTGTTCCAGACTATAAACTCACAGCAGCAGAGCTGGCCAGAGCTCTCGGGGTCTCACGCCAGACGGTAAATGAGCTTCTTCGTGAGCGCCGTGCAGTTCGGCCGAAGATGGCCCTACGATTATCTAAGCTCTTTGGGAACTCACCTGAATTCTGGCTCAACTTGCAACGAGCAGTCGATCTATGGGAGGCTGAAAACGAGATTAAGAAGGAAATCCAAGGAATAAACACGCTCCATGTCGCATGAATGAGTTAATCGGCTTTGGGCCACAAACCGGCGGAATTACAAGCGTCGACGTGCGTGAGAAAAACGCACACTAACCGGCAACGCGTATTTTCCCGATTCACTTATGCAAAAACGCGAGAAGAAGGGGTGCGCAAACGGCATTTGGGTGAGACAATGAGCTCGCAGTGCGGGCGTATTTAAAGGGCTTGACGCCATTCCGAAGATTGATGGCCGATTTGGAAAGACGGAGGCTGTTGAACCCGATATAAAATAGAAGAAATGGACAAAGACCGGGACATTCGGAAGTTCATCAAAACGATTCGCCGGGCTTTACCCGATGCCGCGGCTGAAACAGACGACATCATGCACAAGCGCGACTTCGATTCGGAGGCAGATGCGGGATCCCTTTGGGTGGAAGCCTTAGCCGACGTTACGAACATGTGCATTCGCCGGCGTGATCAAGATGAGGTGCGTAAACAACTTGATTTCTTTTCTAAACAGCTTGATCAGGGTACAGACACAGTGAAGAACTATATTGATGTGAGCTATGTTGAGAACCTGATGTGGGATTTAGCTCCGAAGGACAAGAAATGGGTGTGGCCTCTGATTCTTGAAAATCTGAAAAAGCTGTATGTGACCATGTGGGGAAAACCAATTTTTTAGCTTCCAAAACCAATCTAACTTTTCTATGAATATCTGCTGGCCGGTCATGTGTTAAAATTCGTCAATTGAGGATGAAATGAAACAAAAAACTATTGGACGGAAAATATCAGAAACTTTTCTCGATTTTTCAATGCCGCTGCTGGCTGAAGCTAAAAAGGGAGTCACCAAACAGCAAATCGAAAAAGTGTTACGGATTACGTATTCGGTATGGAATGCGGTAAATTTTGACACAATTCGCGGTGATACGAAGTATGTCACGAAGCTCAGGCAGACCATGGAAGGGGATCTTCTGGGAAGTGGCCTCATTGAACAACTTATTGCGAGAAAGCGGAATGAGTTTGGAGATGATCTGCGAATAATTGGAGA